>CADDZG010000084.1 GCA_902812355.1 Actinomycetota bacterium
TCCTCGCGTGCCCCGCAGCCGCATCGGGCGGCGCCGTGCCGGCGGCGGCGCGCCGGACGACCCGGCTCGCCGCGGTGCTGCATCACCACCCCGTCGTCCGGCGACCTCTCAAGCGAGGACCGGTACGCCGGGGCACGATCCGGATGCGCGGCCGGTCGCTACCCGCCATCGCCGGGTAGCAGCGAGAACACGACGATGTCGCGTGGGTGTTCGCCGCGGGCGTCGAACGCGCGCAAGGTCCCTTCGCGGGTGAAGCCGGCGCGTTCGGCGACCCGCTGAGAGGCGACGTTGTCGGTGTGGGTGTGCAGTGCGAGGCGGACGAGCCCGAGCTCGCTCAGGGCCCAGCGCGACAGGAGACGGACGGCAGCGGTGGCAGCGCCGCGGCGGCGCGCCCACGGGGCGATCCAGTACCCGATCTCGGCGCGCCGGGCGTCCCAGTCGAACCGCAGGAGCGAGATCGTGCCGAGGAAGCCGTCGTCTGTCGCGTCGGCGATCGCCAGGGTCAGCTCCGCGCCGCCCTCGCGGAGCGCCGGCTGCGCGTCGAAGAACGCGCGCGTCTGCTCGAGCGTCGGGCTCGCAGGTACGCCGGTGAAGCGGTGGATCAGCGGGTCCTGGGTCGCGCGGTTCGCCGGCTCGACATCGGCGTCGGTCCACGGCCGCAGGCGCACGCGCTCGTCCTGCAGCGCCGGATCCGGGAGCGGCAGCGGCTGCACCTTACGGCCGGGCGGATAGCTGAGCAGCCCCGTGTGCGCGATCAGCTTCCAGCTACCGTCGACCAGGGTGTAGATCTTGCAGGCGCGGCCGAGCCAGTGCTGGTCCTCGCCGCCGTCGTGGGGTCGCCAGAGCGTGTCGACGTCGACCACGGCGAAGGCGCCCTTGCCGTCCGGCGCGACCGAGACGCGAACGGTACGGCGCCGGTTGTGCACGAGCTCGTGCGCGTCGAAGAACCTCTGCCACATGCCCCGCCAACGCTCGGCGTCGAAACGCCCCATGCCCCAGACCCACTCCGCGGGGTCATGCGCATCAGCCGTCGGAGGCCACGGCCACACCATGTCCTGATGGAAGAGGGCGACCAGGCGCTCGGCGTCCTGCTCGTCCCATGCACGCGTCTCCGCGTCGACGACCGCCTCGACCGCCTCTTCCGCCGACCGCTTGTCCATCACTGCTGCATCAACCTCCTTCGTCGAGCCGATGCCGCGGGGCCACAGGGGCCGCGGGTTCCCTCCGGCGCAGGCACCACCATCCACCCCTGAGACGAGGAACGCGCTACCGTCGTGACGGCGAGAAGCAAACCATCGCGCGCACGCTCGCTGCGCCCGTGGACAATAGCCTGCGCGTGCCCGCCGGGCCGATCAGGTTTCCTCGGGTGCCCCGCTGTGAGCGAGGTAGGTGCCGGGGTCCGCGGCGAAGGCGCGGCGGCAGTGCTCCGAGCAGAAGCGGTAGGTGACGCCCCCGTGCTCGACCGCCGGGGCCTGCTCGGTCGCCGCCACCGTCATCCCGCACACCGGGTCCACCGCTTCGGGCGGGCACAGCGGTTCGCGCTCGGGCCCCCGGACCCTGCGGGTGCGCACGATGTCGGCGAGGATGGCCACCGCGATCTCCTCCTGGGTGCAGGGGCCGAGGTCGATGCCGGCTGGGGCGTGCACGCGCTCGAGGTCCTGCTCGGATACGCCCCGTGCGCGCAGCCGGTCCCGCACCGTAGCCGCGCGCGCCCGGCTCGCCACGAGCCCGACGTATCCGGCCGCACCGCCGAGCGCGTCCCCGAGGGCGTCCTCGTCGAAGCGGTTCATCGTAGCGACCACGACGGCGTCGTCGGACCCGAGCTCCCCCGCCGGCCCCTCACCGGGTTCGGTGACCGTCGTGACCCGGTAGCCGATCTCGCCCGCCAGCCGGGCCAGGGTTGCCGCCACCACGGAGGCCCCGAAGATCACGAGGTGGGGTGCCGGGCCGCGCGGCTCGACGAAGACGTCGAGGCCGCCCTCGGAGGCGCAGCTCGTGACCTCGACCACCACTCCGGGCTGCGGCGGTCCGGCCGCGGCTCCCGGGGGCCGGATCCGCACGAGGCGAGCGTTGCCGTCGCGCAGCACGGCCAGGGCCTCGCGCACCACTATCGGCTCGGAGCAAGACCCGCCCACCCAGCCGGTGAGGCGTCCGCGCTCGTCCACCACCGCTCGGTCCCCCGGGTGAGCGGATACCGGGCGGTCGACCCGCACCACGGTCGCCAGCGCGTGGCGCTCACCACGTTGCGCCAGCTCCGCGGACAGAGCGTTGACGTCGATCATCGGCTCGCCTGCTGGATTGCCTCCCACACCTTGGCCGAGGTCACCGGCATGTCGATGTTGCGCACGCCGAGGTGGCCGAGCGCGTCGATGACCGCGTTGACGTACGCGGCGGGCGACCCCACAGTGGCCGATTCGCCTACCCCCTTGGCCCCCAACGGGTGGTGGGGCGAAGGCGTGACCGTGGCGAAGCACTCGAAGTTGGGCGTCTCCCAGGACGTCGGCAGCAGGTAATCGGTGAAGTTAGAGCCGATGCAGTTGCCGTCTTCGTCGAAGGTGATCAGCTCCATCTTGGCGATCCCGAAGCCCTCGGCCAGGCCTCCGTGGATCTGACCCTCGACGATCATCGGATTGATGCGAACGCCGCAGTCGTCCACGGCCACGACCCTGAGGACCTTCCAGTCACCGGTGCCGGGGTCGACCTCCACGACCACGACGTAGGTGCCGAAGGGGAAGGTCATGTTGGGCGGGTCGTAGTAGTGGACCCCCTCAAGACCGGCCTCGAGCCCCTCGGGCATGTTCGTGTATGCGGCCAGCGCGACGTCCTGGATCGTGACCGCGCGGTCCGGTGCCCCCTTGACGCTGAAGCGCCCAGTGTCCCACTCGAGGTCCTCCTCGGAGACCTCGAGCAGGTGTGCCGCGATCTGGCGGGCCTTGTCGCGCAGCTTGCGAGAGATCACCGCGGTAGCGGCCCCAGCGGTCGGCGTGGAGCGCGACGCGTAGGTGCCGAGGCCGTAGGGGACGTTGTCTGTGTCGCCGTACTGCACGAGGACGTCCTCGGGGGGGATGCCCAGCTCGGAGGCCACGATCTGGGCGAAGGTGGTCTCGTGGCCCTGGCCCTGGGTCTGCACCCCGATCTTGAGGATCGCCTTGCCGGTCGGGTGCACCCGCAGCTCCGCGGAATCGAACATCTTGATGCCGGCGATGTCGTAATCCTTGTGGTTGCCGGCGCCCACCACCTCGGTGAAGCTGGCGATCCCGATGCCGAGCAAGCGGCCCTCGGCGCGGGCGCGGCGCTGTTCCTCGCGCAGGTCGTCGTAGCCGACCTGCTGGAGCGCGAGATCGAGCGCGGCCTCGTAGTTGCCGGAGTCGTACACGAAACCGGTTGCCGAGGTGTAGGGGAACTGCTCGGGCCTGATGAAGTTGCGCCGGCGCAGCTCGGCAGGGTCGAGCCCGAGCTCGATCGCAGCGTTGTGCACCAGCCGTTCGATCAAAAACGATGCCTCGGTGACCCGGAACGAGCAGCGGTAGGCGACACCGCCGGGCGCCTTGTTGGTGTAGGCGCCGTCGGCGACGACGTGCGCGGCGGGCAGCGCGTAGGAGCCGGTGACGATGTGGAACAGCCCGGCCCTGCATTTGCTCGGCTGGGCATCGGCATAGAAGGCACCGTTGTCGGACACGAGCCGCACGCGCAGGCCGAGCATCTCGCCGTCACGCGTCAGCGCGAGCTCACCGTGCATGTGGAAGTCGCGCGCGAACCCGGTGGAGATGAGGTTCTCGCTGCGATCCTCTATCCACTTCACCGGACGTCCAAGCAGCAGCGACGCGGCGGTGGCGGCAACGTAGCCGGGGTAGATCGGAACCTTGTTGCCGAAGCCCCCACCGATGTCGGGGGTCTTGATGCGGATATTCTGCTCGGGCAGCCCGGCCACCATGGCGAACAGGGTGCGATGGGCGTGGGGGGCCTGCGAGGTCATGTGCAATGTCGCCTGCCCGGTCGCCTGGTTGACGTCGGCGACGATCCCGCAGGTCTCCATCGGGGAGGGATGGCAGCGCGGGTAGTGCGTATCGAGGGTGACCACCACGTCCGCCCGGGCGAAGGCTTCGTCGGTCGCCCTGGGATCGCCCGCCTCCCAGTGGTAGCAGCGGTTGTCCGTCTGGCCCTCCTTGTCGTCGCGGATCAATACCGCGTCGGGCTCGAGGGCCTTGTGGGGGTCGACCAGGGCTGGAAGGGGGTCGTACTCGACGTCGATCAGCTGCAGCGCGTCGCGGGCCAGGTAGGGATCCTCGGCCACCACCGCGGCCACCTCCTGGCCCTGGAAGCGGACCTTGTCGGTGGCGAACACCGCCTGGGTGTCCCCCGACAGCGTCGGCATCCACGCGAGGTTGTGAGCGGCGAGGTCGGCCCCGGTTATCACCGCCACCACGCCCTCGGCCGCCTGTGCTTTCGAGGTGTCTATCGAGACGATGCGCGCATGGGCCAGGGGGCTGCGCAGGATCGCCATGTGCAGCATCCCCGGCAGAACGATGTCGTCGACGTAGGTGCCCTTGCCGCGGATGAAGCGGTCGTCCTCGTGTCTCCTCAGGCTGTGCCCGATCCCCCGGACCGTGCGCTCCTGCTCGGCTACCGCCATGCTCGCCTCCTCACCCCGCCTGCGTCGCCGTCTGCCGCATCGCTCCTGCAGCTCGGCGCACGGCCTTGACGATGTTTACGTATCCGGTGCAGCGGCAGATGTTGCCCGACAGGGCCCAGCGGATGTCCTCGTCGCCGGGATCGGGGTTGCTCTCGAGCAGGGCCGCCGCCGCCAGCATCATGCCCGGCGTGCAGAAACCGCACTGCAGGCCGTGCTCCTCCTTGAACGCCTCCTGTATCGGATGCAGCTGCCCGTCGCGCGCCAGGCCCTCGACGGTGGTCACGCTGCGCCCATCCGCCTGTACCGCGAGCATGGTGCAAGACTTGACCGGGGTACCGTCGAGCAACACCGTGCACGCTCCGCACCCGCTCGTATCGCAGCCGACGTGCGTCCCGGTCAGCCGCAACCTGTCGCGCAGCATATGTACGAGCAGCATCCGCGGCTCGACGTCGACGCGGTGCTGCGCGCCGTTCACGGTGACGTTCACCTCCATGCCGGTCCCTCCCCCCGATGACACCCACCGTTGCCGTTCACCGCGATCCTCCTGCGATCTCGTGGGCCCGTGTCAGTGCCCGTTCGACGAAGGTCTGGACCACCGCACGCTTGTAGCGCGCGCTGCCGCGCACGTCGTCGACCGGCTCGGCCGCATCTGCGGCGAGACGCCCGGCCTCGGCGAACGCGTCGGGCCCCGGCTCGGCTCCGGCCAGAACCCGTTCCGCCTCGGTGGCCGTGACGTTGCGGGGACCCACCGCGGTGAGGGCGATCCCGGCGCGCCCGATGCGCCCATCGTCGAGCTCCAGCTGCACCGCCACCCCGACAGTGGCGAAGTCGCCCACCTTGCGCTCCAGCTTGAGGTAGTGCCCGCCCGAACGCCTCTGCGGCAGCGGCACCCGCACCTCGGTCACGATCTCGTCGGGTGCCAGCGAGGTGGTGAAGGTGTCGACGAGGAGCTCGGACACCGGGATCGTGCGCTCCCCGGACGGGCTGCGGGCCACGACCTCGGCCCCCAGCGCGAGCATCACCGAGCCCCAATCCCCCGCCGGGTCGGCATGGCACAGCGAGCCACACACCGTGCCGAGGTTGCGCACGAGAGGATCCGAGATCAGCGGAGCAGCGGCCGCCATCACCGGCAGCCTGTCGGCGACGAGGCGCGAGCCCACCACGTCGTTGTGGCGTACCAGCGCACCGATCCTCAGCCGCCCCCCGTCCTCGGCGATCCCGTCCAGGCCCGGGATGCGGTTGATGTCCACGAGCAGGGAGGGCTCGGCAAAACGCAGCTTCATCAGCGGGATCAGGCTCTGCCCGCCGGCCAACACCTTGGCGTCGTCGCCACCGCCGGCGAGGGCCTCCACCGCGTCCTCGAGCGAGCGCGGCGCGACGTAGTCGAACCTAGCGGGATACACGGGCCACTCCTCGGGATCGGGCGAGGCGGGCGGTGTGCCGCGGTGGCAGCGCAAAGGACGCACGAGAGCGCGCACCGAGGTCCGGCAGGCGCCTCCCCCTACGCCTGAGGTGCCGGCTGCGACCAACGACCGTGTCGGTGCGCGATGCCACCCCGGACCATCTCCCGGACTCGCGGGGTGCTCTTCACGGCGATGATAAGCGAGACCCCCCGAACGCGCCGCGGCCTCCCGTGGCACCCTGAGTCGACCGAGGAGGGACGATGGCAGAAGGCAAGCGACCCGCAGGTGGCGATCCCGCCCCGGGGAGCCGCCGGCGGGTGCTCGTCATAACGCACGAGCCCACGGCCCCGGCGGGGCTGCTCGGGGACTGGCTCGACGATCGCGGCGCCGCGTGGGACGAGCTGGCGATCTATCGCGACGGCGCCGACGTGGCGCCGGCCGACTACGACTTCATCGTGTCGTTGGGCTACGAGGGGGCCGCCTACGACGACTCGCTCCCATGGCTTGCGACCGAGATAGAGCTGCTTCGCGCTGCAGCCGCTGCCGACGTGCCGATCCTCGGCATCTGCTTCGGCGGGCAGCTCCTCGCCCGCGTGCTCGGGGGAAGGTGCTTCCCCGCCCCCCGCGCCGAGATCGGCTGGCTGCCGGTGCGCAGCGACGACCCGGAGCTGGTCCCCGAGGGTCCGTGGTTCCAGTGGCACTACGACGCCTTCGAACCTCCCCCCGGCGCGCGCATCGTCGCCCGCACCGACGCCGCGATCCACGCCTTCGTGGCCGGTCGCAACCTCGGCCTCCAGTTCCACCCCGAGGTCACCGCCGACATCGTCGCCGCCTGGGTGGGCCCGTCGCACGAGGTGCTGGCCCGGTACGGGATCGACGCCGCCGAGCTGCTCGCCGAGACCCCGGCGCGTGTGCAGGCCGCGGCGCGGCCCGCCCGGGCGCTGTTCGACGCCTTCATCACCCGCGTCGCCCGCCTCCAGCTTTCACCGTCGCCGTCCGCCGGCAACCCGCAGGCCCCGCCCGATCCGGTGTCGGCGGACCGAGGGCCGCGCACCGGCCGGTAACGCCGCCGGGGTCCTCCTCGCGCACAGCGGGGTTGCCGTGCCAGCCGGGCACCGCCGCGTAGCGATATCTCGGTTCTGGCTCGTACGGGCTGTGAGGCCCCTTGACCGCTACGTAGGCGAACCATGGCTTATCCGAGCTCGTCTCGATGAAGTCGGTGACCTCGCTGCGGATCACGTCGGTGTTGTAGCGCGGGTCGGTCACCACGTTCTGCTCGATGCTGCCGTCCGCGGTGAGGTGCCCGAAGTTCCACTGAGCATCGGTGTAGCCGCCGTGGCCCATGGCCCACACGTCGAAGTCGGGCGGGGGCTTCGTGAGGGACCAGGTGTTCAGGAACTTGCCGAACAACCCGGTGCGGTACCCGGCGTCGCGCAAGGCCTGTTCGATCGTCTCGTTCTGCAACACCATGTCGTCGAGGGCGGAGCCCGGCCGGTTGGACGTGACGTGGTGGTTGTGAGCGTAGAGCCCGGTCAGTATCGACGAGCGCGACGGGCAGCACAGCGGCGTGGTCACGAACGCATGTGGGAAGGCACGGCCTTCCTGCTTGAAGTAGCGCTGCAGGTTGGGCATTACCTGCATGCCCGCGCGCTGGTCGTCGGTCACGAACAGAAGCACGTTCGGCCGGGCCGACCCATCGCCGGGCGAGCTTCCCGCCCGCGGGATAGGAGCCGGGCTTCCTCTGTCGCCGCGGCGGCCACCTGAGGGGCTAGCGCCAGCAAGGTTGCTACGACGACTGCGGCCAAAGAGCGCCCGCGCATGACGTTGCTCCTTCCTCGATCCATCGCTTGCGGCACCCGGCGGGCGGGCGCCTCCACCGGGCCCGTGTCACGGCGTCTGCGATCGCGGTTTCCCTCTTGCCCTGCCTCCGGGGACGGCAGGACACTTGGCGCCACCCGGAACGAGGAGGAGCGCATGAACCACGACTATCGTGTCCCCGCACGCCCGGTGGCGGCGACCGCACTCGCTTGCGCACTCCTGATCGGGCTCCTCCTCCCTCCGGGCACCGCTCGGGCGGGGCTCGCTCGAACACGGGTACGGATCGTGCACCCGTTCACCCAGGACGGGCACCTGAAGCCGTACCTGCACGTGAAGCGCACGTGGCGGGGGCGGTGCTGGACGAGCTCGATCGGGAGCCAGCAGCGCAACGCGTGGCGCTGTCTCCACCACAACCTGATCCTTGATCCTTGTTTCAAGCACAAGGGGGTTCCCAAGCTGGCGTGCATGCGTGCGCCGTGGAACCGCAGCGTCATCCGGCTCAAGCTCACCCGTCCGCTACCGAAGCACGGAAACGACGGCGTGCAGCGGTGGAGCGTCCCGTGGGGCTACCGGCTGAGGAGCGGGGTGAGATGCGTGCTCGCCCAGGGCACCTCTCCCGAGGTACACGGGGTGCCCCTGCCCTACCTCTGCAGCGGGGGCCGCTTCGGAAGCACGATGCGGCGCCACCATCCGGTATGGCGGGCCGAGATCGCCCCTCCGAGTCTCGACCGGCTCAGCCGGCACAAGGTGACCAAGGCCTGGTTCTGAGCCGCTGAGCCCCAGAGCGGGCCCCCAGCCGAGGGGACGCGGGCGGACCCCCGGTCCCCGACGGCCTCACCGGGTAGCGTGCCGGGATGGACGTGATCGCGTGGCTGCTCGACGGCGACCCGGCGATCCGCTGGCAGGTCATGCGGGACCTGCTCGACGCGCCGCCCGACGAGGTAGCGGCCGAGCGAGCGAGGGTCGAGCGTGAGGGTTGGGGGGCGCGGCTCCTGGCCCTCCAAGGTGCGGATGGGTTGTGGGCGGGGGGCGCCTGTTTTCCCGCGTCGTACCGGGGCGAAGGTCCCGGTCAACCGTGGACGGCGACGATGCACACCCTGCAGACGCTGCAGATCCTCGGCCTCGACCCCGACTCGGATGCGGCCCGCGGTGCGGTCGGGCTGATCGAACGCAACGGACGCTGGGAACATGCAGGGCAGAGGTATTTCGACGGTGAGGTTGAGCCGTGCATAAACGGCCGAACAATCGATGCGGGCGCGTATCTCGGCGTCGACGTGAGCCCGATCGTCGAGCGCATCCTCGCGGAGCGGCTCGAGGATGGAGGGTGGAACTGCGAGGCGGAGAACGGCTCGGTGCGGTCGTCCTTCGACACGACGATCAACGTGCTCGAGGGCCTGCTGCGCTTCGAGCGGACCGTCGGATCTGACGATGAGGTGCGCGACGCCCGCCGCAGCGGCGAGGAGTACCTGCTCGAGCGAGGGCTGTTCCGGCGCAAGAGCACCGGGGAGGTCGTGGATCCGGCTTACCTCGAGTTCGCCTTCCCCTACTACTGGCACTACGACGTCCTTCGGGCCCTGGATCATCTGCGGGCCGCCGATGCCGCACGGGACCCGCGCATGGAGGAGGCGATCGCGCTTGTGCGTTCCAAGCGCCGGCCCGATGGGCGTTGGCCGCTGGAGCGGATCCATCCCGGCGAGGTGTACTTCCACCTCGAGGAACCGGTCGGTTCGCCGAGCCGTTGGAACACGCT
>CADDZG010000085.1 GCA_902812355.1 Actinomycetota bacterium
CCACCTCCAAGCCCTTTCACTATCCGCCCGGGGGAGGTGGCTCCATCATCCAGGCCACGGGGGGCCACTCGCTCGTGCGCCATGCGGTGTGTCGGTGGATGACCGATCGGCCGGGCGTCGCGACTCGGAGATGAGGACGTGATAGGTGACCGGGTCGGGGTTGTGTCGGTGGATGACCGATCGGGGGGTCGCGACTCGAAGCCCGGCTCGATATAGATCCCGCTTCCGGGTGTCGGTGGATGACCGATCGGCCGGGCGTCGCGACCGTCGTCCGGGTGCGGGGCCCGCGACTGCACCGGACACCCCCGGGTGGCTCGCCGACCCACACATCGTCCCCGCCGACCGCCTCGTCGCGGCCTCTGGACCGCCCGCGGCGAGCCCTCCGGTGAGCCGGCACTCAGTCGACGGCCGGGACCTCCTGGGGCGGGGGCGGGCCGACATACCGGGCGCTCGGTCGGATCAGCCGGTTGTCCGACGCCTGTTCCATGATGTGTGCGGTCCACCCGATCACCCTGCTGACGGCGAAGGTGGGCGTGAACAGCTCCCGGGGCATGCCGATCATGTCCATCACGATGCCGGCGTAGAACTCGACGTTCGGATAGAGGTTCCGGCCCGGCTTGAGTTCCTGCAGTATCTCGACGGCTCGTTTCTCGACCAGTTTGGCGAACTCCACGCGCTCGCCGTCGAGGCGCTCGGCGACGCCCCGCAACATCACCGATCTCGGGTCGTCGGTCTTGTACACGCGGTGCCCGAAACCCATGAGGCGTTTACCGCTCTCCACCGCGTTGCGAAGCCAGGCGTCGGCAGCCTCGGGCGATCCGATGTCCTCGAGCATGTCGAGGGCGCGGCTGGGCGCGCCGCCGTGCAGTGGTCCCGACAGCGCGCCGAGGGCTCCGACCACCGCCGAGCACATGTCTGCACCGGTCGAGGTGATGACGCGCGCCGTGAAGGTCGAGGCGTTGAAGCCGTGGTCGATCGTGGCGATCAGGTACTGTTCAACCGCACGTGCGTGGTCGGGGTCCGGCTCCTCGCCGCGAAGCATATAGAGGTAGTTGGCTCCGTAGGGCAGCTCGGGGTGCGGATCGATCGGGTCCCGGCCCTTGTTCAGCCGGTACAGCGCCATCACCAGCGTGGGGAAGAGGGCGCAGGTACGCATACCTTGCTTGCGCAGCGCTTCCTGCCCCTCGTCCAGCCACGGCCGGAAGTCCTCGGTCGTGCCCAGCAGGGAGTAGGCAGAACGCAGCGCGTCCATCGGGATGAAGTGCTCTCCCATGCGCGCGATCGAGGGCAGCAGCTCCATGATCGGCTCGGGGATGTTACGCAGCGGACGGATCTCTTCGATGAACTCCTCGCGCTCGGCCTTCGTCGGGAGCTCTCCGTTGTAGAGGAGATACCAGACGTCTTCGAGCGTGCGCTTCTCGGCAAGCTCGACCGCGTTGTACTGGCGGTAGTGATAGAAGCCCTCCTGGCCCCTGACGTCGCCCATCTCGGTCTCGGCCACGGCTACGCCCTCGAGGCCCTTGGGGACCTCCCCCGCAGGAGTGTCCACTGGCTGAATACGCGCCACCCGCATGAGGTCCCGGAGCGACACGATGCCGACGAGTTTGCCTGCGGATACCACCGGCAGATGGCGGAAGTTACGCTCGTGGAAGGTGGCGAAAGCCTCGGTGACGTCGTGGTCCGCTTCGATGACCTCGGGCGTCTCGGTCATCCATTCCGAGACCTTCGAACCGGAGGGATCTCGAGAGGAGGCGGCCATCCGTACGAGGTCGCGTTCGGTCAGTATCCCGAGAGGCCGGTCGTCCTCGGCGACCACCACCGAGCCCACCTGGTGCTCGCGCATCCTGTTGGCCGCCTCGACGACGGTTTCGTCGGGTGACGCCGTGATCACCGGGTGGCTCATGATCTCGCGAACGGAGCGCCCCCTGCCCGATCCACTTTCACCCATGGAACTCCCCTCCTCGCCTGTCTCTGAGGGTTCAGCCGCCCACGGGCGTACCTCGGCCGAAGCTTCCGGCAACCAACCGTCACACGATGAAGGGCGACTCCCTTCGCTCCAACGATCGCCGTCAGCCTATCGCCTCGGCGAACACCCCGGTTTTCCAGTCCCGGGGCGCGTCGCGCCTTACGCCGACGCCGATTAGCCGTGGGTGCGTGAGGGCGAGGCAGTCTCGGTCCCCGCCCGCGGTCCGGCCTGGTTCCGTGGTGACGGTCACCCCGATGTCGACGTGTCTCGAGCCCCGATCCTCATCCTGCCGACCGGAGTCAGCCTTTCCGGGATGGACGGTGGCGCTCGTCGTGGCCGTGGTGGCGCGATCGACCGGGGTCCCGTTCCCAGCCCCCGGTGGGTTGGTGTACACCGTAGCCCGGCTCACGCGCCGGGTCGGCCGCTCCGCGGCCTGGACCTACCCCCGGCTCAACGTGCCCCACAACGATCGGGGGGCGGTCGAGATCGACGTACCGGTGTTCCAGATGGGCAATCGCGGAAAGCACGTCGCCGCGCGTGATGACGCCAACCAGGCGGCCCTCGTCCAGCACCGGGAGCCGATTCACCTTCTGAACCCTCATCACCCGGGCGGCCTCGTCCAAGGAGGTATCCACCGACGTCGTCACCGCCGGTGAGGTCATGACGTCGCGCGCCCGGTAGCCTTCGGGTGGTCGCACCACATCCCTCCCGCCCCCGGCCTCGGCCCGGCGGCGAAGGGCGAGCCGCACCATGGGACCCCCCAAGGCGTGGGCCAGATCCCGCTCGGAGATGACCCCGACGACCTCGCCTCCGGCGGACACCACCGGCATGCCCGAGATCGACCGTTCCGCGAGGATCTCGGCAATCTCGTCGATGCGGGATCCCTCGTGGCACGCGATCGCAGGAGCCGTCATGGCGTCGCGTACGGTGACGATCGCCTGCTCGGCCATGGCATCGGGACCCTGCAGATCGCGGATCGATAAGATGCGCATCTCACCGGCCTGGCGCACGAGCAGGTGCCGCACGCGCGCCGCCTCCATACGAGCCCGCGCCGTGGCCACGTCGATCGGTCCGTCGACCACGACCGGGAAGTCATTGACGATCTCACCGACGGTGGACCGCCGCGGGTCCATACCTCGAGCAACGAACCACGTCAGGTCGCGGTCCGTGATCAAACCCAAGAAGCTGTCGTCGTCGCCTCTGACCCCCAACGCGCCGAAACCACGATCGGCCATGACGACCGCAGCCTCCTGGACGCTCGCTGTCGCGGGGACGCTGTGCAAGAGGCGGGTCGGTGCCGTCTCCATCGCGAACTCCTTCCTTCGATCGGCCATCCCGTGGATCGGACCGATCACGATCCCAGCCTCCCTTCCAGCACGGACCTTGCACAAGAGCCTTGAGGACCCTGCGGGCGGGGGCCGTTCGGCCGGGTGGAACCTTACGCCGCCGGATCTGCCGCCACCCTCGCTGCTGCACCCTCGGACCCATCGCCGGCCACAGGCCGTAGGTCCCGCGCCGGGCGGTCCTTTCAGCCCTTATCCGTTCTCCCAGACCGCAAGAGAATCGTGGTTAAGGCACGAGAGCCCATCGGCATCGGAAGGAGACAAACATGGGCATGTTCGACACGCTGCTGGTTCCGGTCGACGGATCCAGGCACTCCGATCGAGCAGTCGCCACCGCCATCGAGATCGCCCGAGAGCACGGTAGCCACGTGGTGGTGCTGCATCTGCGCCAGCGCTTCCCGACCCGAGCAGGGCTCATCGACGTCGACCTGGGTGACGAGCACCTCGCCGACGAAACCGCGAGGTACTTCAAGGATCAGGGTATCGACGCGCGACCGATGACCGACCAGACGGTGTCTGGTTACGTCGCCAAAGCGATCGTCGACACCGCGGAGGACGTCGGCGCCGGGATGATCGTGATCGGTTCGAGAGGCCTGTCTGATCTCAAGGGCATGCTGCTCGGAAGCACGACACACCGCGTCCTGCACCTGGCCAAGACCCCGGTTCTCGTGGTGCACGGCAACGGCAAGTAAGCGCCGATCGGGGTAGTCCGGCTCCCCAGGAACAAGGTCCGCAGGCGAGACCATCCTGCGGTCGCCGGGGGCGCCGGAGGGCCCTCAGGGCCGGCAGGCGCGCGGCACGTTCTTGGTCGTCACTACGAAAAGGTAGTCGTCGGCGAATTACGGGCGGAGCGAATGCGCTCCCGGCACCAACCTGACGCGTCCCGAGCCTCGTCCCGGTCTCCGTCGCGTAGAGGAACATGGAACCTATGAACCCCAATCTCCCGGCTGTGGACGCGCCGACCGCCCAGAGCCGCACCCGGGATCTCTGCCCTTGCATGTCCGCTCCCCTGCCCCTCGTGCAGGACCAGCGGTCCGTCATCGGCGGCCGCCTCGTGCCCGTCCATGGGGGTCGGCATCGCCGGGGCCGGCCTAACCGGCTCGGGTGCGGCGACCCGCCTCTCGCTTCCCGGGAAGATCCGGCTCCCGCTCTAGCGGAACCGAGCGATCCAGGCGTGCCCGCGGGCGGGGTCGCCGTGGAAGGCCCTGCGGAACTCGGACGCTTCATGAGACCTCTCCGCGGGCGTCGATCCAGCGCGCGAGCTTCGTCTCGGTGTCGATCACGCCGTCGCTCTCGGCGATCTCGTCGATGACGGCGTCCGTCTCCCGGACGTCGCTGCCGGCGACGATCGCGATGACGTCGGATCCCGAGCAGGGCGTCCGCTCTGACGACGCCGTCGAGAGTACGGACGATCTCGCAGACGCGCTTCGGCCCGGGATTCTCGGTGTCGATGAACACATGCGCCCAGACGGCGGGCGGGTCGAGCTCGAGTGTCACTCTCGAAGGTCTCCTTTCGGTGGAGGGAATGGGTCAGGCCGTAGAGCCGAGGCGGCGGACGATCCGGCGCAGCTGGTCGGCGTAGCCGTCCTGGAAGGCCGGGTCGCTCGGGTCGAGCCCGGTCAGGCGCCGAACGACGTGCGGCAGGGCGATCGGAGCGAGCGTCGCGCCCATCAGGGCGAGCTCCAGCAGCGCGGGGTCGAACTCCCCGGCGATCTCTCCGTCCGCCTGGCGGCGGCGGAGGTCGGCGAGATCGTCTGGCTCCTCGGAGCTTCCGGGCAGCCGCTCGCCCGTACCGACCTCGTGCTCGAGCCCGCCCCAGAGGAGCAGCCTCGCCATGCGCGGGTCGGCAAACGACGCCCGCAGGTACGCCTCGAGCAGATCCTCGAGCGGGCTGCCTTCGTCGGCGAAGGCCGCCTCCTGCTCTAGCCAGCGCTGCTGGAGCGCACGGTAGAGGCCATCCTTGCCGCCGAAGTAGTAGTTGATCAGCTGCGGGTTGAGCCCGGCCCGCCCGGCGATCACGTTGACGCGCGCACCGGCGAAGCCGTGCGCGGAGAATTCCTCCAGCGCGGCGGCAAGCAGCCGCTCCCGCGACCGCTCCGCGTCGCGCTGCCGCTCCTCCGCAGCCGGCGCACGCCGCGGCTGCCGCTCCCGCGCCGTCTTCCCCTGTCGTCTCGCCGGCACGGACGGAGCATAACAACGCCTGGATGGCAGGCTCAATCAGTGGTTTATTTGACAGAGACATCCTGCTGGTTGATACTGCGGCCCATGACCGCCGCCATCGTCGCTCACGAGTTGCGTAAGACGTTCGCCGCGCGCCGTCGGCAGATCGAGGCCGTCCGCGGCATCGACCTGCGGGTCTCAGCCGGCGAGGTGTTCGCCTTCCTCGGCCCGAACGGCGCAGGGAAGACGACGACGGTGCGCATGCTGACGACGCTGCTGCCGATCGATTCCGGCACGGCGTTCGTGGCCGGTGTCGACGTCGGCCGCGATCCCGTTGCAGCGCGCCGGCGGATCGGTCTGGTCGGCCAGCGCGGCGGCGCCGACCTCGCTGCGACCGGCCGCGAGAACCTGCTTCTGCAGGGGCAGCTCTACGGTTCCGACCGCGCCACGGCCGAGCGGCGCGCCGCCGAGCTGATCGAGCTGTTCGCGCTTGGCGAGTTCGTCGACCGGCGCGCGCAGACCTACTCCGGCGGGCAGCGGCGGCGGCTCGAGCTCGCACTCGGACTTATGCACAACCCGCGCGTGCTTTTCCTCGACGAGCCCACAACCGGGCTCGACCCCCACAACCGCGCGAACCTGTGGGAGCAGATCCGCACACTGCGCGAGTCGGGGACGACGATCTTCCTGACGACGCACTACCTCGAGGAGGCGGACGCGCTCGCAAACCGCGTCGCGATCGTCGATCACGGCCGCGTCGTCGCCGAAGGCACCCCGGCGGAGCTCAAACGGGAGCTCGGAAGCCAGCGCATCCGCCTCACGCCGAAGGCGGACGGCACGCCGATCGAGGAGATCGCCGCCTCGCTGCGGACGCTGCCGCTCGTCGAGGAGGCGCAGCCCGCAGACGGTGCGATCCGCCTGACCGTCGCCGACGGCGCCCGAGTGCTTCCGGCACTTCTCGACCGCCTCCGCGAACGCCGGATCGAGCTCGATTCGCTCACGCTCGCAGAACCCTCGCTCGACGACGTCTTCCTGGCGAAGACCGGCCGCGCGCTTCGCGACACCGGCGACCTGGAGCAGGCGCCGTGAAGCTCGCCCGCGAGATCCGGCTCCTCACCATGCGCAAGCTGCTCGAGACGTGGCGCCAGCCGACGTGGGTCTTCATGGGCTTGACAACACCGCTGCTCTACCTCGTTCTCTTCGCCCCGGTCCTGCGCCGGCTCGCCGGCGCCCCCGGCTTCCCGCGTGGCCACGTTCTCGACGTCTTCCTGCCCGGCGTCCTCTGCCTGATCGCCTTCGGCGCCGGCATGGGCGCAGGCTGGGGCGTCATCGTCGAGCTCGACAGTGGCGTGATCGAGCGCCTGCGCGTCACGCCCGTCAGCCGCTTCGCGCTCCTGATGGGGAGCGTGCTCCGCGACACCGCCATGTTCCTCCTCCCGGCGCTTGTCGTCATCGCCGTGGCCATCCCCTTCGACTACCACCCGAACCCCGGCGGCACGGCGACCCTCCTCGCCCTTCTGTGCCTGCTCACCGCGGCGACCTCGGCGTGGTCGGCGGCGCTCGGGCTGAAGCTGCGCGAGATCAGCAGCCTCGCCGCCGTCGTCACCGGACTCCAGCTCCCCCTCACACTCCTCGCCGGCATCCTCCTCCCCCTCACGCTCGCCCCCGGCTGGCTACGAGGCCTCGCCCACACCGACCCGCTCTACTACACCGTCGAAGCAGCCCGCCTGCTCTCGACCGGCACCATCGCCAACTGGACCGTCGGCGAAGGCTTCCTCGTCACCGCCGGGCTCACCGTCCTCACCCTCGCCTGGGCGACCGCGAAGTACCGGGAGGCGGCGAGCTGAACGGGCGGCGAGCCGTTCGGCCACTGGTCACGCTGGCGGGTGTCCGCCCGCAGATCGAGGCGAGCGCACGCGTCGCGCCCACCGCGCGCATCGTCGGCAACGTCCGCGTCGGCGGCAACTGCGTGATCGACTACGGCGCCGTCATCGCGAGCTCGGGCCCGCCGGTCGCCCTCGGCCCCGGCGTCGTTGTCATGGCCAACGCCACCATCCGCTCCGTCGGCGGCGAACATCGACCAGCGTTCCCGGTCGAGGTCGGGGCGGACTCCCTGATCGGGCCGCTGGCCGCACTGACCGGCTGCACGGTCGGCGAGGCCTGCTACCTCGCCACCGGCGTCATGGTCTTCCACGGCGCGACCGTCGGCGATGGCAGCCGCCTCGGCGCCGGCTCGATCGTCCACACCGGCGCCCAGCTCCCACCGGGAAGCCGGGTAGGGATGGACGTTCCCCCAGCCGACCTTCTCCGTCTGGGAAGAGCGTCGGCACCCGTGGCTGCCAATCCCGGACTGGATCGAGGAGCGGTACGAGTAGCGTTCTGCTCGTGGAGCGGCGGCAAGGAATCCGCGCTCGCGCTCCAGCTTGCAGTCTAAGCCGGCGCGAACCCCGCTGCGCTCCTGACCGTGCTCGACGAGACCGGCGCCGGCTCGCGGTCGCACGGGCTCCCGCTCGCCGTCCTCGAGGCGCAAGCGCAATCCCTCGGGCTGCCCCTCCTCACCCGGACCGCCGCCTGGGACGACTACGAGGCTGCGTTCATCGACGCGCTCAAGCAACTTGCCGCGCAAGGTGCAGCCGATGCGTCTTCGGCGACATCGCCGGCGACGGCCACCGCGTCTGGTGCGCACACGCATGCACGGCCGCCGGTATCGAACTGCGGCACTCGCTCTGGGACCGCGGCCCGGACGATCTGCTCGCCGAGCTCCTCTCCCGAGGAGGGGAGGCGACGATCGTCGTTGTGCGTGACGGCGTCCTCGATCGTTCGCTGCTGGGCCGGCGACTCGACCACGAATGCGCCGCCGAACTCGCCGCGTGCGGCATCGACGTTTGCGGCGAGCGAGGCGAGTACCACACCGTCGTCACCAACGGGCCGCTCTTCGCACGACCGATCCGTCTCGCCACCAGCGGGCAAATGAAGTTGGACGACTGCCCCCTGCTGCTAACCGAGTGCGCCTGATGCACGGGAAACGCAGGGAGTGCCCAATCCCAGGTCGCACCAAAGTCGTACGGGACTGTCAGACGCGGCGGAACGCGACGACGCGCGAGGCGCCGCAACCCGCACGACTAACCGCAAACCGGTATGCATCGGCCCCCTCCTCACGTTCATGGTAAGGAGGGGGTCGACTGTTCGAGTCCGTCAGAGAGCCTGCAAAATCCCCGCTCAGGGGAGTTTCCGTTCAGATGGACTTGCTCTTCGTCGTGCGTGCGGTGGGTGTGGAGCGGTTTATGGAGCTTTCGCGCACGCGGGGGCCGCGCGCTTCCGCTCGGTTATGGTGCCCCACCACGGCGGTAGGACGGATACACGAAGGAGGTCACTCGTTGCAGAGTCCGATCGGCATCGATCAGGATCGCTCGTCTACTCCTACGGCTCAGCGAACAGCTTCGGCCACCCGCTTCGGCGCGTCGTCTCGGAGCATCACACGCAATGGCGAGCGCGCCGACTCGACACCTCCGGCCGAGGACAAGATGGGCTCGGGCACGTTCATCTCTACTGGAGCGCGTTCGCAGCTGACGCGGAGCCCCATGCGGGAGAAGGCACTGCAGCTTGGTGTGCTGTCAGCGCTTGAGATGACCCGTAGCTCTTACTAGCCAAAGGCGACCTGCCGGGCTGTGATCGTGGAGCATTTTATGGAGCAGAGCGGGCGCAACCGGCGGCAACCGTTCGCAAGGTCGCCGGCCCAGATAACCGCTCAAAAAAGCCATTCCGCAACCCTCGGCAGCCCTTGGCAACTGCCCAGGACTTGATGGTCGCGGCGGGGGGCCAGCTGAGCTTCGACGTGCAGACGCTGCCGGCCCTGCCGCGCAAAGGCGGCTGCGGGGACACCGTCGGCACGATCGACTACCTCGGCAAGCCCGCCTTCGTGGTGCTCAACGGGCGCATGAAGCACCCGGGCCCGGCGCAGCTGTGGGTGTGGCAGCCGGCGATTGCCATGTCGCTCGACGATGGCGGGGTCATCACCAACCGG
>CADDZG010000086.1 GCA_902812355.1 Actinomycetota bacterium
TCCTATCCCACACCCTTGGCGGGGGAGGCGGGCAACGAGCGAGCGGCGGCGGCTCGGCGCGCAGCCCCGCGGTGGGAGTCGCGGCGACACCGACTGCGACTCCGAGCCCGAGCGCGAGCCGGCCGGCGACGGCGACGATCCCCAACGACATCGTCGGCAAGCGGCCGCCCGACGCGGAAGCGGAGCTGCGCGACCTCGGCTTCCGCGACGTGCACTCGCAGCCGGCGCAAGAGTACGACGGTGACTTCGATCCCGGCGTCGTGATCGACGGCGATCCGTCCCCGGGTGAGACGGTCCCGCTCACGCAGGCGGTTACCTTGTATGTGAACCCGAACCCGCCGCCCCCCGGCAACGGCGGGCCGGGATCCAAGGGTCCCAAGCCGCACAAGGCCCCCAGAGGCGAAGGCAAGGGTCACGACTGAGCATGCACCGGCGACCCGCATGAGCGATCAACAGACCTACGGAGGGCGCTACGCGGTCATCGAGCGCGTCGGCGCCGGCGGGATGGCCGAGGTCTACCGGGCGCGCGACGAGCTGCTCGGCCGCGAGGTCGCTCTCAAGGTCCTCAGCCGGCGCTTCGCCACCGACCGGGCGTTCATCGAGCGCTTCCGCCGGGAGGCGCAGGCGGCGGCCAACCTCAGCCACCCCAACGTCGTGTCCCTCTACGACTACGGGTCCGAGGACGGCAACTACTTCATCGTCATGGAGTTCATCCGGGGCCGGACCCTGGACGAGCTGATCCACGGGGAGGGACGGCTGCTCCCGGAGCGCGCCGCGGAGATCGCCGCCGAGGTCGCGCGCGCCCTCGAACGAGCGCACCAGAGCGGGCTCGTGCACCGCGACGTCAAGCCGGCCAACATCATGATCACCGACACCGGCGGGGTGAAGGTGACCGACTTCGGCATCGTGCGGGCGCTGGCGGCCGAAGGCGAGCAGACCATGACCCAGACCGGCATGGTCATTGGTACCGCCGCATACCTGTCGCCGGAGCAGGCACAGGGACGCCCGGTGGACGCCCGCTCCGACGTCTACTCGCTTGGCGTGGTCCTGTACGAGATGCTCGCCGGCGAGCCCCCGTTCACCGGGGACAGCCCGCTATCGATCGCGTACAAGCACGTGCGCGAGACGCCGGTGCCGCCGTCGCAGCGCAACCCCGACGTCCCACCGGCTCTCGACGCGGTGGTGATGAAGGCGCTGGCCAAGAACCCCGAGAACCGCTACGCCTCGGCCCGGGACCTGCGCGAGGATCTCGAGCGCTTCCTCGCAGGCGAAGACGTCACCGCCACCCCGGTGATGGCGGACGAGACGCTGGTGGCGCCGCGGGCGGCAACCGGTACACAGGTGCTGGAGCGGGAGACCGCCGCCGGAGAGCCGGTCGCCCGGCGCCGGCGCGGATGGCTCTGGGCGCTCATCACGCTGCTGGTGCTGGCGGGGATCGCGGTCGCCGCATGGCTCTTCGCCGGCAACCTGCTGTCGCCTCCGGAACGGGTTCCCAACGTCGTCGGCGACACGACCTCGCAGGCCATCGCCGAGCTCAAACGCCACCACCTCGGCTACAACGTGGTGCGGCGGCCGAGCGACAAGCCCGCCGGGCGTGTCTTCGACCAGCGTCCCAACGCCGGGTCGACCGTGACCCGGGGGGATCGCGTGACCCTGTTCGTGTCCTCGGGCCCCCGCCAGGTCGCGGTACCCGACGTCACCGGCGACACCGTGAAACAGGCGCGCAGGGCGCTCGACAAGGCCGGACTCGAACTCGGCCGGGTCACCAAGCAGCAGAGCAGCGATGTGCCCAAGGGCCACGTCATCTCCCAGGGCATCACCGCCGGCATCCAGGTATCGGCCGGGACCAAGGTCGACATCACGGTATCGAGCGGCCCGCCGGTCATCACCGTCCCCGACGTTACGGGCCTTCCGGTAAGCCAGGCCAAGAGCAACCTCGAGGCGCTGGGGCTGGCGGTCGACGTCACCACGCAACCCTCCAACAGCGTGCCGAAGGACCGGGTGATCGCCCAGGATCCCAAGGGCGGTGCGTCGGCGAACCCGGGCGACCACGTGTCCCTGCTCGTGTCTTCGGGCCCCCAGGCGCAGTCGATGCCCAACGTGGTCGGCGAGGATGCCGACGCGGCCACGCAGCAGCTCAGCAGCGACCCCTACAACCTCAACGTCCAGCGCCGGCCGGCGACGTGCACGCAACCGCCCAACACCGTGTGCAGCCAGTCGCCCAAACCCGGCACCAAGGTCCACCCCGGTGACACCGCGATCCTGTTCGTGATGCAGCCCGGCGGCAGCCCCTCGCCCACGGGGACCGGCGTGGTGCCGCTCGACGCGCTCCTGCGCTGGCTGCGGTGACGGCCCGACGCGGTGACGCCGGGACCAGCGCACAGCGCCAAGGCGCCTAGCGCCCCGGAACCAGGTCGAGGAAACGGGCCAGCAGGGCGGGGCCGTGGGGCGTAAGCACCGATTCGGGATGGAACTGCACCCCGTGCACTGCGAGGTCCCGGTGCCGCAGACCCATGATCGTCCCGTCCTCCGCCCGGGCGTTGACCTCGAGCTCGGCCGGCACCGACGCCTCGCACACGGCCAGGGAGTGGTAGCGGGTCGCCTCCAGCGGCGACGGCAAGCCTGCGAAGAGGCCGCTGCCGTCGTGCTCCACCCGGGACGGCTTGCCGTGGACCGGGCCCACCGGGGCGCGCTCCACGGTGGCGCCGAACACCGCGGCGATCACCTGATGACCGAGACAGACCCCGAGCACAGGCACCCGCTCGGCGAAGGCTCGCACCGCCGCAGGCGACACCCCGGCCTCCTGCGGGCGCCCCGGCCCGGGCGACACGACCACTGCGTCCGGCTGCAGCGCCTCGAGCTCGGAGAGGTCACGGTCGTTGCGCACCACGACGGGCTCGGCACCGAGCGCCCCGAGGGCCTGGGCGAGGTTGTAGACGAACGAATCGAAGTTGTCGATCAGCAGCACTCGGCCACGGCTCATCGCGACGGCTCCACCGGTGCCCGCGCCGAGGTTCCGGCTCGGTGCGCCCCGGCGTCCCCACCGCGTCGCCCGGCTCACGCGAACCAGCTCGCCCGGAACGGAAACAGGTAGCGATCGGTGACGAGGTTGAGCACGCGCCGGGCCTGGGAGAAGCGCTCGGTCACCGCCTGGAGGATCTCGGCCGACCGGGCCGGCGCGGCGCGCGCTGCGATCCCGTAGAAGCGGCGCCCGAGGCGCTCGAGCGTGGCCAGTGGCCCGGGCTCGACGGCGTCCTCGTCGTCGTCCGCCGGTGCGTCGCCGGTACCGATGCGCTCGAGCCGCTCGACCCCAACTGGAGACAGGGCCCAGCCTCCGGTGCGGTCGGGGAAGACGCCCGTGAGCAGCAGCATGAGGTCCCCGAGGCGGCGGAACACGGCGGGTCGCTGTGCCGCCGGCACGACGTCGAGCAGCGAAGCCAGCGCCAGCGGGTCGAGCTCGTTGAAGCGCCGGCGCCGCAGCCCACGCCGGTCCCTCACCAGGAACGCACCGCTGGAGACGTGGGTGTAGGACGCTAGCAGCTCGGCGAGGAAGTAGCGATGATCGGGCTCCGCCAGGAAGTCCCGCAGCGTGGCGGCATCGAACACCGGCAGGCGGCGGCGGGGCCCGGCCCACTCGGCCACGAACGTGCTTCCCTGCAGGTCGCGGGCGCAGCGGTGCACGAGCACCGCGAAGACGAGGAAGGGCGATGCACGCGACAGCGGATCGGTGCCCGGACGGGCGTCGAAGACCAGCTCGTAGGCCCCCGGGAGGCCGACGAGGTGCTCCACGAGCTCGGGGTGGTTGCGTAGCCGCAGGGCGTCGTCGCCTCCGAGGCCGCCGACCCGGGCCAGCAGGGCGAGATCCGCGTCGGTCAGATGGTCGACGTAACGGGTGCGATCCATCCTTCGATTCCGATTCTAGGGTGAGGAGATCCCTCCGCGGCTCGGTTCCGGGCCGCAAGCACGTCCAGAGCGATTAGCCGGCCGACCCGCCCCTCGGGGATCCGGCCGCGGCTCAGTAGTTGGCCGGCAGCACGTGGTTCGAGAGGTACACGAGCAGGATCGCGATGCCGACCGACACGAGCGCCCACAGGGCGAGCTCGATCAGCCTTGCCCGCCACGAGCGCCGCCCGCGGCTCAGGCCTTCCTCCCGGTGCGCACGAGGTCGGTGTAGACGACGAGGCGTTGAGCCGCCGAGTACCGGGGATTGCAGGTGGTGAGCACGAGCTGCGCTTCCTGGGACGGCACCACCACCGAGGTCGAGTTCTCCGGCACGATATCGGTGTGGTCGTAGGCGTAGGTGAAGTCACCCCACTTGGTGTCCACGTACACCTTGTTGCCCTTGTGCAGGGCCTGGAGGTTGTAGAAGGGGTGGCTGTGGGTGGTGCGGTGCCCGGACACGATCACCCGGCCGCGTTCGCCCGGCCACACCTCCGGCCAGTCGGTGCACAGCGGCGGGGTGAAGGGCTTGCGGCAATCCGGGTAGTGCCCGGGGCCCATGGCGAGCTGGGCAAGCCCAACGCCCTCAACCACGTATGCCTCGAGGTGTATCGCCGGGATCCGCAGGCGGAACACCACCTGGCCGGGGCGCGGGTGCCACGACGCGGGCGGCCCCGCGAAGGGCTGCAGGCCCCCGCCCGAGGCCTGGGGATGCTCGAACTCCGGCTGCGCGGCGAACTCGTGGGCGAGGCGCTGCTGCTGCTGGTGGGTGTAGATCCCGGTGCCCCACAGGTCCCACGCCACGAACAGGAGGACCCCGACACCAGCGGAGATGAGGAACTTGCCGAGATAGCGTAGGAACGTCATCGGGTGCACCAGGTTAATCCGCCCGCTGACGGATCACCATAGCGATGGAGGATGCACCCATGCCCAGGTCGAGGTCCAAGCGCAGGCCCCGGCGGCCCCCTCCGAAGGTCAAGCCCAAGGAGTCCCCGGCGTGGTTCGCCGCGCTGTTCTTCCTGCTCATGGGCCTGGGGGTCATCATCATCATCGCCTACTACATGCAGCTGCTTCCGGGCACCCGGCAGCCCTACGAGATGTTCGTCGGTCTCGCCATGATCCTCGCCGCCTTCATCCTCGCCACCCGCTGGCACTGACCAAGATCACAACGATGTGTTTCATCCACCGCTGTGGACGGCCCTGTGGATGGAAGCCGTGAGCTGGGTGGTCAAGGCACGGGTGGCCGCCCTCGTGCTGCTGGTGGGGGCCGCGATCGGACTCGGGTTCTTCTACGGCTTCGTGCGCTCCTTCATCGCGGTCGCGGTGGCCGCGGCGATCGTGCAGTTCGGGGGGCGCTACATCCAGACGGTGGTGTCGAGCCCGCGACCGGCGACCGTGACCCCGGTGGGCGAGCAGGACCTGCGCTACGTGTGCACGATGTGCGGCCTCGAGCTCAAGGTCACCAGCGCCACCCGGGGCAAACCGCCGACCCACTGCATGGAGCCGATGGTGCTGGTGCCGGGGCCGGAGCGCGACAAGGGCTGAGCGCGCGTCACAACAGCTCGATGACGGTGGCGTTGGCGAGCCCGCCGCCCTCACACATCGTCTGCAGGCCGTAGCGGCCCCCGCGTCGGCGCAGCGCGTTGACGAGCGTGGTCATGAGGCGCGCCCCCGAGGCACCGAGGGGATGCCCGAGGGCGATCGCCCCGCCGCAGACGTTGACGCGCTCGTCGAAGAAGCCGTCTTCGAGACCCAGCTCCGCCTTCCATGCCAACACCACCGAAGCGAACGCCTCGTTGACCTCGAAGAGGTCGATGTCCTCGAGCTCGAGCCCCGTTCGCTCGAGCACGCGGCGGGTGGCGGGGATCGGGCCGGTGAGCATCGTCACCGGGTCGGTGCCCACGACCGAGAAACCGACGAAGCGCGCCGCGGGGCGCAGACCGAGGCGCTCGGCCGCCTCGGGGGTAGCGATCAGCAACGCCGCGGCCCCGTCGCTGATCTGCGAGGAGTTGCCGGCGGTGACCACGCCGTCCGGTTTGAACGCGGGCTCGAGCGTGGCCATCTTGGCCAAATCCGGGACGCGGATGCCCTCGTCGGCGTCGAACAGCTCGGTGCCGCCCTCGGTCTCGATCTTGAGCGCAACGATCTCGTCCCGGAAGGCCCCCGAGCGGGTCGCCTCACCGGCACGCGCATGCGAACGAGCGCCGAAGGCGTCGAGCTCCGCGCGCCCGAGGCCCCAGCGTTCGGCGATCATCTCGGCGGAGATGCCCTGGGACACCAGACCACCGTCGTAGCGGGCGAGCAGCGACGGCGGGAAGGGCGAGCCCTCGTGCTGCGCCGACGAACCCATCGGCACGCGCGTCATGTGCTCGACCCCGCAGGCGATCGCAACGTCGTAGGCCCCCGCGAGCACGCCCTGAGCGGCGAAGTGCACCGCCTGCTGGGACGAACCGCACTGGCGATCGACTGTGGTGGCCGGGACTTCCTCGGGCAGACCGGCGGCAAGCCACGCGTTGCGCGCAACGTTCAGGGACTGCTCCCCGATCTGGGACACGCACCCGCACACGACGTCGTCGACCACCGCGGGGTCGATCCCGGCCCGCTGGACGAGCTCGGCCAGCGTCCGCCCGAGCAGGTCGACGGGGTGCCAGCCCGATAGCTTGCCGCCACGCTTGCCGATCGGGGTGCGCAGGGCCTCGACGATCACCGCTTCCCGTGCCATGGCACCACCTTTCGTCGCTAACTTGACCGCCCAGTCAAGGCTACTACCGGGAGGCCGCCGGCTCGTTCCACAGACGCTTGCGCAGGGTCACGGTGGTGCCGGCCTCCGAGCCGGTGATGGCGACGTCGTCGGCGAGCTGCTGCATCAGGAACAGGCCGCGGCCCCCCGACGCGAACCGGTCCTGGGGGGCGGCCATGTCTTCGGCTGAGGGCTGGAAGCCGGCGCCGTCGTCGGCCACCGTAACCACCGCCTCGGCCCCCTCGACCGCGCACCGGATCCGCACCTCGCTGCGGTCGGTGCGGCGCCCGTGCCTGGTGGCGTTGGCCGTGGCCTCCCCGACCGCCAGCAGGAGCTCCGACGACGGGCCCACCGGCGCCCTGACGTCGGCGAGGAAGGAGGCCACGAAGCTGCGCATCTCCTGCAGGCGGGCGGGGTCGTTGGGCAGCACTAGCTCCCGAATCGGCTCGCCGATCAGGGCATCGGGTACCACCTGGCACACGATCAGAGCGAGGTCGTCGCGCAGCTCCTCGTCCTCGACCCACAGCTCGACCGAGCGCCGCACCGCCTGGACCACCTCTCCGGGCGTGCCCACGCCGTACTCCGAGACGAGGTCGAGCAGCCGGCCCTGTCCGAAGGGACGTCCGCGCCTGGGTGCCTCGGTGACGCCGTCGGTGTAGAGCACGAGCGTGTCGCCCGGCTCGAGAGCGACCGAAGCCGCCTTGTAGGTCGAGTCGTCCTCGACCCCGAGGGCGAGCCCACCCTCCCCCAGGAACTCGGCCTCACCGCTGCGGAAGCGGAACAGCACCGGTGGGACGTGGCCGGCGTTGACGTAATCCAGTACGGCGCGCTCGGGGTCGAGCGATACCAGCAGCAGGCGCACGAAGCGCTCGGTCGACAGCTCGCTGGCGAGGTAGCGGTTCATCCACTGCATCAGCCTCTCGGGGGAGGACACCTCGCTGGCGAACGAGCGCAGCGTGTAGCGGGTCAGGGCCGCATCGTTGGCCGCCGCCGGCCCGGCCCCCACGACGTCGCCCAGCACCATTGCCATACGCCCGTCGGGCAGGCCGACGAAATCGTAGAAGTCACCGCACACCGCGCGCCGCCCCGCGGCAGGGATGTAGTGCGCCACGAGCGACACGCGCGGCAGCGACGGGATCGCGGTGGGCAGGAGGCTGCGCTGATAGGACTCGGCGACCAGACGGGCCTCCTCGAGCAGCCGCCGCACCTCGCGCGAGCGCGCCATCGCCTCGCTGATGTCGGTGTAGACGTCGATGCGGCCGACGACCTCACCGGCCTCGTCGCGCGCCGGGCCCGAAAACAGCCTCATCTGACGGCGCTGCGGGATTATCTGCTCGACCAGCGTGCGCAGCTCGGCCTCGGGATCGTCGCGTACCTCCTGGAAGGTCTCCATGAACCCCTCAGGGTCCTCGGTGCGGCGGGCGAGCAGGCGCAGCAGCTGCACGTGGGGACGGCCGACGTGGTCGTCCGGGGAGATGTCGAACAATTCGGCGGCGCGCCGGTTCACCAGACGTACGGTGCCCTGGCGATCCGAGAAGACGATGGCCTCGTCCACCGCATCGAGCACCGCGACCAGACGGTGGCGCACGGCCACCGCGATGCGATGCTCCTCCTCCTCGCCACGCAGGTGGGCACGCAGTTGCAGAGACAGCCCTCCCGACACGAGCCCGACGAGCAGCAGGACGCCGGCCACGACTATGGTCTGGCCGGGTCCATGCCACACCCCGAGATGGATGGCCAGCACCGTGTACGCGGCGGCACCGAGCAAGGCTGCGCCGCCGCCCACGTAGTAGCCGCCGAGCAGTCCTGCACACAGCGCCACCGGCACGAACAGCAGGCGCACGGCAGGCTGATAGGAGCCTGCTATCCACCACGCTCCGGCGGCGAAGGCCGTGGCGACGACAACGGTGGCTACGGCCGTCACGACGTCGTCGGCGCGTGCCGGCAGCACGACACGGAAGGTGGCCGCTATCCACGCCGCCAGCGCGATCAGCAGCACGACCCCGCGCAGACGCACGCCTGCGGGGGCCGGAGATGCCGCGAGCCACAGCAGGAACAACCCCGCGCTTCCCCACGCCGTGGTCTCCGCCATGCGCAGGGCCCACAACCAGGACCCCTTGCGCTGCGCCATGGTCACCTGCACCCGCTCGCTCGATCGGCCGCAACCCGAATATCCAACCTCTCACGGCGCGTCACAAGCAGCCACAGGCTTCCAGCCCGTTACGCGTAGATCGCGGGGACATGCTGCAGCTTCGGGTCAGCTTCTGTCGGCCGGATACCAGCGGTCGCCGTCGGCGCGTACCCTGCCCTCGGCCCGCAGCTTGAGGAGATGGGCGAGGGCCGAGCGCGCGGCCAGCTCGTGCAGCTCCTCCGGCGTGTCGTCGTAGGCGGAAGCGACGATGCCGCTCAGGTCCTCCGCCCCCCGCCGCACCGCTTCCAGCACCCTGCCCTCGCGCTCCAGCCGGTGAGCGATGTAACCGTCGAGCAGCGCGACGGCGTCGCGACGCGGGGGGAAGTGGCCCGGGTAGATCACCTCCGGGCCGAGCGCGCGTAGGCGCTGCAGCGAGTCGAGGTAGGCGGCCATGTCGCCGTCGGGCGGGTCGACGACCGCGGTCCCCTGCCCGAGCACGGCGTCGCCCGAGAACAGCGCGCGCGTCCGGGGCTCGAACAGGCAGATGTGGTCCCCGGCGTGGCCTGGGGTGTGCAGCACGCGCAGGTGCAGCTCACCGGCCGGAAGCTCGTCCCCGTCGCCCACCGGCTCGGGCGTGACGCCGCCCACCGGCCGCGTGCCGAAGGCCCGCACCGGCACC
>CADDZG010000087.1 GCA_902812355.1 Actinomycetota bacterium
GTGCTGGCCCTGGCCGCGGCGGCTCCGGGGGCCGGGCTGGTGGCGCTCGAGCGGGGGCGGCTCTACGGCGCCGCCCGCTTCGGACGGGCGGTGGCGAGCCTCGTGTCCGAACCCGCCGTTCGCCTCAGCCTCGGCGTCGCCCTGGGCCTGGCCGCGGGTGCGGTGGGTGCCGGGGTCGGGGTCGTCGCCGCCGGTTACGTGGCGCTCGTGGTCGCGCTGTCCGGCGATGCCGGTGCCCGCCGCCGGAGCGGCGAAGGGCTCAACGCGTGGTGGGTCGTGGCGGCGTTCGTGCTGCTCGCCGTGATCCAGAACCAGGACCTCCTGCTGGCCAAGGGGTTGCTGCCCGACCGCGCGGCCGCGACCTTCGCCGCGCTGTCGACGCTCGGGGGGACCGCCGCCTTTGCCACTTCGACCGTGCCGCTCGTGCTGCTGTCGCGGGCCGGCGAGAGCGCCCGAGAGGCGCTGTGGGCCGCGCTCGTGCTCGCGGCTGCCATCGGAGCCGGCTGTGTCGGTGTGGTTGCGCTCGCGCCCGGTCTCGTGGTGCATGCGCTGTTCGGCGCCGGTTACGAGCGGGTCGCTTCGCTGGCGGTGCCCTACCTCGGCGCGATGGCGCTGTTCGGGATCGGGCGCGTCCTCGCCGCCGACGCGTGCATGCGGGCCCGCCGGCGCACGGTGCTGGCGGCACTGGTCGGAGCCGCCGCCCTGCAGGCAGTGTTGATAGTGGCCACCGGGACGGGCCCGGCAGCGGTGGCGCGCGCGACCCTGGTTGCTTGTGCGTCCCTCACCGGGGTGCTGATCGCGCAGCGAACGCTCGCATCTCCTGCGGCACGCGCGCTGTGGGAAGGGGTGCGGACGCGTGTCGACGCATCGACCGCGACGCTGCTCGGCGCCTTGGTGCTGGTGGGTACGGTGCTGCGGCTGCTGGCGGGACGCAGTCTGTGGCTGGACGAGGCAACCAGCGTGCACCAGGCCACGATGTCGTTCGGCCACATGCTCGCGAACCTGCGCGATACCGACGTGCATCCTCCCCTGTACTTCGCAGTCCTGTGGGCCACGGTGCGGGTCTTCGGGACGTCGGAGTGGGCGGTACGTCTGCCGTCGATCGTGGCGGGTGTGCTGCTGGTGCCTCTGGCCTACGTGGCGGGGCGGGAGGCGTACGACAAGCGCTCCGGGATGCTCGCCGCGCTGCTGACCGCGGTGGCGCCGTTCGCGATCTGGTACTCGCAGGAAGCCCGGATGTACGCGTTCATGATGCTGTTCGGACTGGCGGCGCTGTGGGCACAGCTGCGGGTGCTGCGACGCGGCGGGGTGTGGCCGTGGCTCGCCTACGCAACCGCCAGCGCGGCACTGGCCTGGACCCAGTACTTGGGCCTGATGGAGGTCGCGATCCAGCAGCTCTTCTTCGTGATCGCGATCGTGGCCCGGCGCCGCAGGCGCGAGCCGGTACGCGGCCTGATCGCGGGATGGACCGTCACGGCCGTGCTGATCGCTGCCGCCCTGGTGCCCTTGGCACCGTTCGCCTACCACCAGTTCGAGGTCAACCAGGCGGCCGGCAAGGGCTTCTCGCAGATCCCGTCCAACGCCGGGGCGAGCGTGCAAGGGTCCGCCGGCGGCCACATGAGCGTGTACCGCGCGATCGCCGATCTCGTGTGGCTCGTATGGGGCTACCACTCCAACCGCGCCATGGTCGACATCTCCGCGTTGTGGCCGCTGGGGATGCTCGGCGCGCTCTACCTGCTGGGGCGGGGACGTACGCAACTGCGTACCAAGCTGCTGCTGGCGATCGGGCTCGGCCCCCTGGCGGTGATGTACTGCGTCGGCTTGCTCAAAGCCAACCTCTTCGACGCGCGCTACTTCGCGGAGTCGGTCCCGGCGCTCATGATCCTGATCGCCGGGCTCGTCACGCACCACGTACGCGCCGGCCTCGCCCGGGTCGTCGTGGTCGGCGTGCTCGTAGCCACGCTCGTGGCCGGATTCGTCGACCAGCAAATCAACAAGCAAAACCCCCGTCTGTACGACTTCCAGGGCGCACTGGGCCGGGTGCAGCACATCGCCGACCGCAACGATGTCGTGGTCTACGTCCCGAGTGACCTCAAGCAGGTGATCCGTTACTACGCGCCGAGGCTTCCGGCACGACCGGCGGGTGGGGCGCTACCGCGCCCGACCCGCCGTCACAAGGTGATAGTGCTGGGTAGCTTCCTCAACGAGCCCGGCCCTGCGACCCGCACCGGTGCGGTCCTGGCGAAGCTCCACCAGCACGGCCGGCTCGTGGGGCACTTCCGCGACACCCAGATCAAGGTGTGGGTCTTCAAGTGATGGCCGGCGACGACCCGCGGCTCACGCCCCGGCCGGACGAGCAACGTTGGTCGCGGCACCGTCCCGGCCGCGCCGTGCTGGCGGTGGGTTCGCTCAGCTGCCTGCTGGCGTTGTGGTACTTCGGGTGGCTGCTCGCTCCGTCCCGCATCGGCCAGCCGGTGCTGTACGCCCTCTTGCTCGTCGCCGAGCTGTTCAACCTGGCGCAGGCGTTGGGTTTCTGGTGGACCGCGGCACACGACCGGCCTGTGCCGGATGAAGATCCGCCGGCCGACGACGCGGCCGAGGTCGACGTGCTGATCCCAACCTACGACGAGCCCGCCGACGTGGTCGAGCCGACGGTCGCCGCCGCCGTTGCTCTCGGACGGCGTGCCCGGGTGTGGTTGCTCGACGACGGGCGGCGCGAGACGATGTCCGAGCTCGCACGCCGCCACGGTGCCGGGTACATCGCTCGCTCCGATCGTAGCGGCGCCAAGGCCGGCAACCTCAACCATGCACTCGGCCTCACCCACGCGCCCTACGTCGCGGTCCTGGACTGCGATCACGTGCCCGACCCGGACTTCCTGCGCGCTACCTTGCCGCGCTTCGCCGACGAGCGCGTCGCCTACGTGCAGACCCCCCAGTACTACGCGAACCATCGGCGGGGCGGTGTCACGGCTGCGGCGTGGGCCCAGCAGGCGCTGTTCTTCGGCACGATCGCACGCGGCAAGGACGCGCTGGGAGCGATGTTCTGCTGCGGCACCAACGTCGTCTTCCGGCGTGCGGCGCTGGTGGATGCCGGCGGTTTCCCAGAGGGCTCCGTGACCGAGGACTTCGAGCTGTCGATCGAGCTCCACGAGCGTGGGTGGCGCAGCGTCTACGTTCCGCGCGTGCTCGCCCGAGGGCTGGGTCCCGAAGACATGGCCTCTTACGTCTCACAGCAGGCGCGCTGGGCCCGCGGTTGCCTCGGAGCTCTTCCCCGCGCCGTGCGGGCCGAGCTGCCGTGGCGCGTGCGCCTGCAGTACGTGCTGTCGGCGATGTTCTTCCTATCCGGGTGGAGCGCTTTGGTCTACATGATGCTGCCGGTGGTCCGCATCCTCACCGGTGCCCAACCGCTCGCCAGTGCAGGCGCCGATCGCTTCCTCCTGCACTTCGCTCCTTATTACGGCCTCGCCCTGCTGATGGTGGGGATCGCCGGTGCCGGCGTGTACACCTTCGAAGCGTTCGCTCTCACCTTCGCAAGCTTCTGGGTACAGGTGCGTGCGGGGTTGTCGGCCCTCATGAGGCGCCCCAGCGCTTTCAAGGTCACACCGAAGCGAGGTGCCGAGGGTCCGCAACCGCGAGCGGTGGCACCCGCGCTGGGGGCGATCGCGGTCCTCGCCGGTGCCGCCTGCTTCGGGCTCGTGCGCGGCGTCGACGCCGCCACGGTGAACAACGTCGCGTTCGCCCTGCTCCACGTGTCGGTCCTTTCGACGGGCGTGTGGCCTGCCCTGAGACCCGCCCGGCGCGGTTCTCCCGAAGCTGCGGGAGCGGGGGTGGCCGCACGCCGCGCTCCCGAGGAGGTGACGGCCGGATGACGGTGAAGGTCCTGTTCATCGGCGGTTACGGACGCAGCGGGAGCACGCTGCTCGACCGCGTGATGGGGTCGCACGACGGCTTCTTTTCCGCCGGCGAGATCCGGCACCTGTTCCGCGAGGGGCTGGTCGAGAACCGCCGTTGCGGGTGCGGGTTGCCTTTCTCCGAGTGCCCGTTCTGGAGCGAGGTCGTCGCCACCGCCTTCGGGAGGCTGGGGGCCTCGGACGTCGCCGAGATCATGGCGGTGAAGACGCACGTGGACCGCTTCTTCCGCATCCCGCAGATCGTGACCGGCAAGGGCGGTGCTCGTTTCCGGGCCGACCTCGATGCCTACGTGGACATCCTGGCGCGCCTCTACGCTGCGATCGCGCGGGTCTCCGGCGCGCGCGTGATCGTGGATTCGACCAAAGACGTGTCCCATGGATACCTGTTGGCTCGGGTGCCCGGGGTCGACGTGCGCCAGGTCCACCTCGTGCGCGACGCGCGTGCGGTGGCGTGGTCGTGGCAGCGCAAGCGCTACAACCCGGGCAGCGGTGGCTACATGGACCGGTATCCCGTGATACGAACCGCCGCGGAGTGGAGCGTCATAAATGCCCTGACGCGCGCGCTGCGGTCTCGACGCCCCTACAGGCTGGTTCGTTACGAGAGCTTCGTGGTCGATCCGGCGGCGACCGTTGCCAAGGTGCTCGAGCTGATGGACGAGCCCGGTCCGCCCGCGTTGCAAGGCCGCGCCGTGGATCTCGGACCGTCACACACCGTCGCCGGCAACCCGATGCGCTTCGAGCGGGGGCGGATCGAGGTGCGCGCCGATGCCGGATGGCGCAGCGCGATGCCCGCGCCGAGCCGCTGGGTCGTCACCGCCCTGTCCTGGCCCTCGCTGGTGCGCTACGGCTTCCTGTGAGCGGAGCACATGCTTCACTGCCGTTGCCGCCTGCCGGTGTCGTGAAGGGTGCCGCGGCACGGGCATCGTCGATCGAGGGGGTCGATGCAGACGGCGCTCGTAGGTAGAGGCCGGGTGCTCCGCTCGGTGGCCGCGGTGCTCGCTCTGTGGGCCCTGGCTTCCGTTCCTGCCAGCGCGAGCGTTCCGCAGGATCCCCTTGCAGCGGAGCAGGTGGCTCAGCTGCACGCCTTCTCCAGGTGGTTGAAGGCAGCCGGGGTCGGGGGCTACATAGGTGAGGTCGGCTGGCCCCACGGGCCCGACGCTCAGGCCTGGAACGGCGTCGCCGATGCCTGGTACCACGAGGCGGACCGCGATCGGCTGTGGGTGACGGCATGGGCGACGGGTGAGTGGTGGGGCACCTCTTACCCGTTGTCGGTGTACATCGCGTCGGGTGGTGGCGCGGTCGACGCGACCGAGCCTCAGGCCGACGTGGTGGCCGACCATCCCGGCACCCAGGCATACCGGCGCGGCGTCAACGTCGCCGGTGGCGAGTTCGGTGCGCCCTCGGTGGCACCGACATCGTCGTTCTCCAACCACGACCCGGGCAGGTACGGGATCGCTTACCACTACGACTCCCGAGCGACGTTCGACTACCTCGCGGCCCACGGCATCGAGCTGGTGCGACTGCCGTTCCGGTGGGAGCGGCTCCAGCCTCGCCTCGGGGGGCCCTTGGACCGCGCCGAGCTCCGGCGTCTGAAGGCAGCCGTCGCCCGCGCCGGAGCGGCGGGTCTCAAGGTGATCCTCGACCTGCACAACTACGGTGGTTACTACCTGTACGACGGCACGCAAGGAGTGCGCCGGACGATCGGCTCGCCGCAGTTGCCGATCCGGCGCTTCGCCGACCTGTGGCGGCGGATCAGCAGGAACTTCGGGCACAACCCGACGGTGATCGGATACGACCTCATGAACGAACCGGTGGGTCTGGCGGCGTCGGGAGGACGTAGCCCGGCGCAGGTGTGGTATGCCGCGTCCCAGGCGGCCGTGGACCGCATCCGGGCACACGGGGACAGCACGCTGATCCTCGTCGAGGGCTACGGCTGGTCGGGGGTGTGGAACTGGACGACGACCAACCCGCGGCCGTGGATACACGACCCTGCGCATCACTTCCGCTACGAGGCGCACCAGTACTTCGACCACGACCACTCGGGCACTTATACGTGGTCCTTCGACGCCGAGGAGGCGCAGGCGCAGGCCGAGGGTTACTGAGCCCGGGCGCCGCGGGCACCCTGTCCGGGCGCTCGCGTGCCGCGCGCCGCGGTCTGCTCGGCTTCGACCTCGGCCCGCACGGGGCACGAGGCGAGGTGGTCGTTGACGAGCCCGGCCGCCTGCATCGTGGCGTAAGCGGTCGTGGGTCCGACGAAGACGAAGCCGCGGCCACGCAGGGTCCGTGCCAGGGCGCGCGACGCATCGGTGACGGCGGGAAGCTCCGCGGGGGTGCGGGGGGCCGGGCGCGGCGGTGGCGCATGCATCCATATCAGTGCAGGTAAGCCGCCGTCGGTCCGCAGGCGCACCGTGGCACGCGCGTTCACCAACACGGCCGACACCTTGGCGCGGTTGCGTATCATGCCCGGCGCCCCGAGCAGACCATCGACCGCCGAGCCGTCGAGGCCTGCGAGGGTGTCGACGTCGAAGCCGTGCAACGCGACCCGTAACCGGTCGCGGCGTTCGAGCACGAGGCGCCAGGAAAGGCCGGCCTGGAAGGCCTCGAGGCAGAGGCGCTCGAACAGCCCGCGCTCGTCGGTGACCGGACGCCCCCACTCGAGGTCGTGGTAGCGCTCGTACAGCGGATCGCCGTCGCCGAAGCAGCGTGCTCCTGCAGCCACGGCCCCAGTATCACGGGCGCGCGGCGCGTCTACGATGCGGACGTGTCCGGTTCAGGCGAGCCCCGGTGCCTGGCGATCGTCGCAGGCCGCCGCTGCACGGCGTCAACCGAGCCGGGCCGTCCCTATTGCCACAGGCACCTCGGCCCCCTGCGGCGAGAGCCGGTGCGGTCCCCGGCGCAGGCTGCCCGCGCCTGGGCCCGGTCGGCGCGCGCCGCCCTGCGGCGCCATCTCCACGAGGGCGACGCGGACGCGTTCGACGAGGACCTCGTGCGCAGCCTGCTGCCGGTGGCGCTGCCCCTCTACCACTGGTACTGGCGCGTGCGGGTGGTGGGCGTCGAGAACATCCCCACCGAGGGCCCTGCGGTCCTCGCCGCCAACCACTCCGGCACCGTGCCGGTGGACGGAGCGATGCTCAAGGTGGCGGTGTTCAAGGAGCACGGCCGCAACGTCTACCTGCTGGCGTCGGATCTCACCTTCCGCATCCCACTGCTCGCCCAGCTCGTGCGGCCCACCGGCAACGCACGGGCCGACCGGACTGAGACCCGGGCCCTGTTGCGCAGGGGTGAGCTCGTCGGCGTGTTCCCCGAGGGCTTCAAGGGCATCGGCAAGGGCTGGTCGCAGCGCTACCGGCTGCAGCGCTTCGGGCGCGGCGGCTTCGCCGCAGTGGCGATCGAGGCCGGTTGCCCGATCGTGCCGGTGGCGGTGGTCGGGGCCGAGGAGACCTACCCGATGATCGCCAACCTGGAGCCGCTGGCGCGGTTCTTGCGCGTCCCCTATGTGCCGGTGACCCCGTGGTTCCCCTTGCTCGGGCCGCTCGGGATGCTGCCCCTGCCGTCGCGCTGGGCGATCGTGTTCGGGGAGCCGATCCCTACCGACGGCTTCGGGCCCGCAGCCGCCGGCGACGCCGAGGTGGTCCGGGAGCTCGCCGAGCGCACCCGGGCGCGAGTCCAGCGCATGCTCTACGAGCAGCTGCGGGCCCGGGGCTCGCCGTTCTTCGGCGGGCGGCCCCCGGCGGTCCGGCCATGAGCGCGCGGCAGGGCAAGATGGCGGGGCGACCGGCCGCAGCTTGCGCTGGGAGGAGCATGACGCGGGACCCATCGGCGATCGCCATCGACCGCACGCAGCCCTCGTGGCGACGGAGGTTGCGCCTGTTCCTACGCCGCCTCGACGACGTCAGCTACGCCACCTTCGTCGATCATCTCGCCGAGCTCTACGGCGATCGCAGCGCGTTCGTGCTCGACCGGCAGATCGTCTATCCGGGACTGGGCGGCGACGTGCTGTCCTACCGTCAGGTGGGCGACTTCGTGGCCCGGGCCGGGGCCGCTCTGGCCGCGTCCGGGGTGTCCGCCGGCGACCGGGTGGGGCTCATCACGATGAACCGCATCGAGATGGCCTTCTGCAGCTTCGCCCTCGGCAGGATCGGGGCGGTGCCGGTGCCGCTCAACTTCATGCTGCGCCCGCCCGAGCTCGCCCATGTGGTCGCCCGGGCCGGCATCACGACGATCCTGTGCGACCGTCCGGTATGGGAGCACACCGTCGGCGACCCGTCCCGGTTCCCCGCGGTGCGCTGCTGGGTCATGGTCGGCGATCCGCAGGCGCCGGCCCCCGCGGTGTCGCTGCACGACCTCCTCGCCGCCGCCCCCGCCCCGGAGCCGCCACGGCGTCCGGCGAGCATGGCCGAACCAGCGGTGCTGTTCTTCACCTCGGGTACCACCGGGCTGCCCAAGGGCGCGGTGCTGAGCCACGAGGCGGTGACGGTCTACTTCCGCCACCACGGCCGCTTCTTCTCGCTGTGGCCGCGCATCCCCGAGCACCTCGGGATGGTGGTGATGCCGGTGGCACACGCCGGGGGGTACGCGCTGCTCATGACCCAGCTGATCATCGGCGTGCCCGCCTATTTCGTGTCGAGCTTCGACCCCGTCGCCCTGCTCGACACGATCGAGCGCCTGCGGCCGACGATCTTCTCGGGGACCCCGGCGATGTACCGGATGCTGCTCGAGGCCGGCGCGCTGCAGCGCGACCTCAGCTCGGTGCGTGTGTGGTCGGGCGGCGCCGACGCATTCCCCGACGAGCTCATAGCGACCTTCCGGCGCGCCGGTTCCCGCCGCACACGCTGGCGCCTGCGACGACCGCTGTTCATCCGCGGCTACGGCATGGCCGAGACCAACGCCTACCTCGCCCAGACACCGCCGTTCGAGTGCGGCGACAACTGTCTCGGCTGGGTGCTTCCCCCCGTGCGCTACCGGATCGTCGGCGAGGACGGGCGCGACGTCCGCCGTGGTGAGGCCGGCGAGCTGTGGGTGCGGGGCCCCAACGTCGCCACCGGCTACTGGGGCGAGAACGGCGGGGGACCCTTTGGCGACGGCTGGTTCCGCACCGGCGACATCGTGCGCCGGGGCCGTTTCCGCTTGCTCTACCTCGTGGGGCGCAGCGAGGACGTGATCAAGAGCGGCGGTTACAAGATCTCCGCCGTCGAGCTCGACCATGCGATCGGGCGGCACCCCGGGGTCGAGCAGGTAGCGACCGTCGGCCTGCCCCACGAGCTCAAGGGCGAGGTGCCGGTGAGCGCGGTGGTGTTGCGTCCGGGGGTGGGGGAGCAGGACATCCTCGAGCACGCGGCGCGCGTGCTCGCGCCATACAAGCGCCCGCGCCGGGTGGTGGCGCTGCCGGACATCCCCATGACCTTCAACCTCAAGCCCAAGCGCCATGAGGTGCGTCGCAGGGTTCTCGAGCGCCTCGGGAGTGAGGCCGCCGGCAGCGAGCGCGGCGCGTGAATCCGGCCGCCGGCGGGGCAGGGACCGGCGGGCGCGCGTCGAAACCTGCGCGCGGGGCCGCCGCTCCGTG
>CADDZG010000088.1 GCA_902812355.1 Actinomycetota bacterium
TGACGGCACCGCGCAGCGGCGAAGCGACGCTCGGGCTGTGGCCGACCTCCGGGCGCCGGTCGCGTGGCGGGCCCTCCGGGCCGTAGGCACGCGCCAGCTCGATCACCTCGGCGACGTGCAACGCCTGGCGATCGCTGAGCTGGCGGATCTGCTCCTTGCACGAGAAGCCGTCGGCGACGATCAACGTGTCGTCGGACGCCGCCCGCACGGCCGGCAGCAGCACGCGCTCACCGCAGGCGACCGAGACCTCGTAGGGCTCGCCGTGCTCGAAGCCGAAGGCTCCGGCCATGCCACAGCAGCCGGTGTCCGGTGCCTCTACCTCCAGCCCCATCGCCTCCAGCAAACGTAGCTCCGCGTCCATGCCTCCGAGCCCGTTCTTGTGATGACAGTGCCCGTGCACCAGCGCCTTGCGGTGCAGCTGCGGGGGCCGGTAGCCGATCTCCTCGAGGAACTCGGGGAAGTGGTAAGCGTTCTGCGCCAGGCGTTTGGCGTCCTCGTCGTGGGGCAGGAGCTTGGGCAGCTCGTCGCGGAACACGGCGAGGCACGAAGGCTCGACGCCGACCAGCGGGGTTCCCGCGCGGATGTCGTCGCGCAGAGTATCGAGGATCTCGTCGACGAAGCGACGGGCAACCCCGAGCATCCCGTAGTGGTAGAGAGGGCGGCCACAACACAGCTTGCGCTGCGGGATCACGACCTCACAACCCGCATCCTCGAGCACCGACACGACCGCCTGGGCGGTCTCGGGCTTCCAGTAGGAGTTGAAGGTGTCGACCCACAGCAGCACGCGCCGCCCTCCGGTGCGGCTGCCGCCGCGCGCCTCGAACCAGCTCCGGAAGGTGTGGTCGGCGAACGGTGGGGCCTGCCGTTGCCGGGCGACGCCGCCGGCCAGCTTCAGCAGGTCGCCGATCACCGGCGACTGCAGGGCGAAGTTGGTCAGCGAGGGCATGCGCGACGCGAGCCTGGCGGCGAACATGATGAAGCCCATCGAGTAGTGCTCGCGCGGCCGCAGGCGCCCCCGGAAATGGTGCGACAGGAACTCGGACTTGAGCGTCGGGATATCGACGTTGACCGGGCACTCATTGGTACAGCCCTTGCACGACAGACACAGGTGCAGGGCGTCGTAGACCTCGTCATCGCGCCACCCTTTGTCCACGACATCGCCCTGGAGCATCTCGAACAGGAGGCGGGCCCGGCCGCGCGTCGTGTGCTTCTCCTCGTGCAGCACCTGGAACGACGGACACATCGTGCCCTGGTTGCCCCGCTGCCGGCACTTGCCGACGCCCACGCAGCGCAGCGTGGCATGGGCGAAGCTGAAGCCATCCTCCGGGAACGAGAAGGACGTCTGCGGCTCGGGTGGGTTGTAGTCGGCTCCGAGCTTGAGGTTCTCGTCGAGCCGGTAGGGATCGACCACCTTGCCCGGGTTCATCTTCCAATCTGGGTCCCAGATGCGCTTGAACTCACGGAAGGCGCCGACGAGCTCGTCGCCGTACATGCGGGGCAAGAGCTCGGCCCGCTGCTGGCCGTCCCCATGCTCGCCCGACAGCGAACCTCCGTAGCGCACGCACAGGTCCGCCGCATCCTCCATGAACGCCCTGTAGTCGCGCAGGCCCTTGGGCGTCTGCAGGTCGAAGGAGATGCGCGAGTGGATGCAGCCCTGGCCCAGATGCCCGTAGATCGCTCCGCGGTAGCCGTAGCGGTCGTATAGGGCCTGGAGGTCGCGCAGGTAGTCACCGACCCTCTCCGGCGGCACCGCCGAGTCCTCCCAGCCCGGCCAGTGATCGCGATCGTCGTCCGGGGGGAACGCGGTGGCCGCGAGCCCCGCTTCGCGCACCTCCCACAGCTTGCGCTCGAGCCGGGGGTCGTCGAGGAGCTTTAACCCCTGTGGGGGGTTGGGATCCTCGCGCAGTTCGGCAATCAGGGCCTCGGCCTTGGCGTCGGCCTCCTCCTTCGTGTCGGCTCCAAACTCGACCATGAGGTAGGCGCCGCCCGAGGGCAGTATGGCGAGCTCGCCGGGGTGCATCCGCAAGCGCTGCTGATCCTGGATCAGGAGATGGTCGAGCCCCTCGCAACCGACGGGCTCGTGCTTCATGATCTGTGCCACGTGATCACCGGCGCTGAAGATGTCCGGGTAACCGATCACCACCAGAGCGCGGGCCGGCGGGTTGGGAGTGAGGATCAGGTCGGCCTGCAGCACCGTTGCGATGGTCCCCTCCGTACCTACCAAGGCCCGGGCGACGTTGAAACCCTTCTCCGGGAGGAGCTCGTCGAGGTTGTAACCCGATACCCGGCGAGGGATGTCCGGATACCGCTCGCGGATCAGATCCGCGTAGCGGTCGCGCAGGTCGCGCAGGGCCCTGTATATCTCGGCGCGTCTGCCTCCGGCTGCCACTATGCGCTCGTATGCTTCGTCGTCGGTGGGGCCGACCCACATACGCAACCCGTCGTAGGTGACGATCTCCATCTGATGCACGCTGTCGGAGGTGCGGGGGCCCGGACCGTAGAACTGTCCCTGGACGGAGTGGACCCCGCACGAGTTGTTGCCGATGTTGCCGCCGATCGTGCAGTAGGCATGGGTGGACGGGTCGGGCGCGAACACGTAGCCGTGTTGCTGGGTGATCTCGGTCAGCTGGTCGTGAACGACCCCGGGCTGGACCCTTGCGATGCGGCGTTGGTAATCGACGTCGACGATCTCAGTCAGGTACTTAGAGAGATCCATGACGACGGCGACGTTGACCGTCTCGCCCGAGAGACTGGTGCCGCAGCCACGCGGCAGGATCGGTGCACCGTGCTCGTGGCAGACCGAGTGGGTGGCCACCACATCATCCAGGGTGCGGGGGATCACCACCCCGATGGGTACCTGCCGGAAGTTGGAGGCGTCCGTCGCGTACAGGCCCCTGGTCCCCTTGTCGAAACGGACCTCTCCGGACACCGCACGCTCGAGGCTCCGGCGCAGAGAGACGACGTCGACCTCCGCAACCGCGGACGGCGACCCAGCGTGTTCGGCGGATCGCTTCGCCGGGATCTGCATCCTGCGGCCGTGGGTCCGGGGCACGACGCTCAGTGGTTTCATGCGCACCTCCATCACTACGATCGCTGCAGGTCGGCCCTCACGATCCGTACACCTGGTAACGACCCGCCTCCTCGGCCCTGAGCTCGAGCCCGAGGCCGGGTCGCGACCGGTCCGGCGTGAGGTTCCCCCCGTCCGGCGAGAGCACGCCGTCGAACAGCATCGATTCGATCCGCGCGTGGTCGAAGAAATACTCGAGATGCCGGGTAGGACGCACCGCGCACAGGGCATGGGCGTGGATCGAGGGAGCCGTATGTCCGGAGACGGGCATGTGATGGGTCTCGCACAGCCCACCGATCTCAAGCAGCGCGCTGATACCCCCGCAGCGCGTCACGTCGGGCTGGATCACGTCCACCGCGCCTGCATCGATCATGTGGGCGAAGTAAGTGGGGTTGAATCCGTACTCCCCCGCGGCGACATCCATCCCCTCCGGGGCCCGCCGGCGCAACAGGGCGAGTCCTTCGAGATCGTCCGACGTCACCGGCTCCTCGAACCACGAGGCGCCGAGATCGTGGAAACGGTAAGCCCAGGCAAGCGCCTGTTTGCGGTCGTATGCCCCGTTGGCGTCGACGAAGAGCTCGACGTCGGCTCCAATCGCCTCTCGCACCGCTCGTACCCGTTCCTCGTCCTCTTCCGGGCGGCGGCCGACCTTCATCTTCACCGCTCCGAAACCCTGGGCGCTCCAGTCCGACATCTGCTCCTGGAGCCGTTCGATGCTGTAGTTGCAGAATCCGCCGCTGCCGTAGACCGGCACCGAGGCGTGCCACGGGTCGAGCAGATCGCACAGCGCCTGGTCCAGCAACCGTGCCTTGAGATCCCACAGCGCGACGTCGACCGCCGACACCGCCATCATCGTGACTCCCGTATAGCCGAGGTTGCGCGTCTCGGTGACGAGCCGGTGCCAGGTACGACGGACCTCGAGCGCGTCCGCACCCTCGATCAGGGGCCTCAGCTTGCCGTCGATCAGCAAGGCTGCGGCTTCGTGTCCGTAGGTGTAGCCGAGGCCGGTGCGGCCGGCGGCCGATGCCCGCACCAGCACCATGGTCGTCGAGCTCCACTGCAGGGTGCCGTCGCTCTCCACGTCCGTGTCGGTTGGGATCTCGTAGGCGCGCACCTCCACGCGCTCTACCGGGACGCGTTCGCCGGGCATCAGCGGTTGGACGGCTTGAATTCTTCGAGCTTGTCCTTGATGCCCTGGCGGACGATGTTGCGGGCTTCGGGATCCCCGCGCAGGATCGCGCGCGTCATGGCCTTCATCTGTTCGGCGGTGGCATGAGGCGGGATCGGCGCGACGTCGGGGTCGGTGACGCAATCGATCACCACCGGCCGGTCGGACCCCAAGGCCTCGTCCCACGCCGGACCGATCCGGTCGGGCTCTTCCACCCGGATCCCTTTGAGACCGCACAGTTCGGCATAGCGCGCGTAGTTCATCGGGGGGAGCGCCTGGGTGTCTTCGAACTTGGGGAACCCCTCCATGGCACGCATCTCCCAGGACACCTGGTTGAGATCCTCGTTGTTCAACACCACGAAGATCATGCGCGGGTCGCTCCAGGTGCGGTGATACTTCGCCGCCGTGAGCATCTCGTTCATACCGTTCATCTGGAAGGCTCCATCGCCGACCATGGCCACGACCAGCCGGTCCGGGTGGGCAAACTTCGCCCCGAGCGCGTGGGGGACCCCACAACCCATCGTCGCCAAGGTCCCGGACAACGAAGACATCATGCCCCTGCGCCACCTGATCTGACGCGCGTACCAGTTGGCGGCGGAACCCGAATCCGAGGTGACGATCGTGTTGTCCGGGATGCGGCCGTTCATCTCGTGGAACACGCGCTGGGGATTGACGCCGCGGGCGACGTCGTTCAGCGCCCGCGCCTCCATGACCTTCCACCAATGCTCGTGGCCCTTGACGATCTCGTCCTGCCACGAACGATCCTGCTTGCGCTCCAGCAGGGGGATCAGCTCGCGCAACGTCTCTCGGGCATCCCCGACGAGGCTCACGTCGAAGGGATAACGGATCCCCGTCAGCCTCGGGTCGATGTCTATCTCCACCGCGGCCGCCTGATCCCAGTCGGGCAGGAACTGCACGTAGGGGAAGTTGGACCCGATCTTGAAGAAGGTGTCGCAGCCCATCATCATGTCGTAGGAGGGCTTGGAGCCGAGCAACCCGATAGAGCCGGTGACGAAGGGCAGGTCGTCGGGCACCACGTGGATCCCCAGCAGCGCCTTGGCCACCCCGGCCCCCAGCAGCTCGGCAACCTCTATCACCTCGTCGGTGGCGTGCTTGGCCCCCTGTCCGACGAGGATCGCCACCTTGCTGCCGCGATTGAGGATGCCCGCGGCACGCTCGAGGTCGGGTCGTTCGGGAACGACGCGCGGGCGCTCGTAGCCCACGCGCCCCGGCACCATCTTGAAGGCGTGCGGCGGCTCCTCCCCGGTAGAAGGCGCCTCCTGCACGTTGACCGGCACGATGATGCAGGTCACCGTGCGCTCGGCCTTGGCGATGCGCATCGCCCGGTCGACGAGGTTGGGGAACTGCTCGGGCACGGCGGCCACCTGCACGAACTCGGAGGCCACGTCCTTGAACAGGCTCAGCAGGTCGACCTCCTGCTGGTAATTGCCACCCATCGCGCTCGCCGGCTGCTGCCCGACGAGCGCCACCACCGGCTGATGGTCGAGCCTGGCGTCGTAGAGACCGTTCAGCAGGTGGATCGCGCCGGGGCCCGAGGTCGCCACGCACACGCCAACCTCGTCGGTGAAACGAGCGTGGCCCGAGGCCATGAAGGCGGCCATCTCCTCGTGGCGGGCCTGGATGAAGCGCGGCGCGTCGTCCTTCATCTCCTCCCACGCCTCCAGCAACGGGTTGATGCCGTCGCCGGGATAGCCGAAGACGCGCTCCACCCCCCACTGCTTGAACCTGCTCAGGATCAGGTGGGACACGGTCTCGGACATCGCCACTCCCTTCTCGGTGTTCTGCCCACCCGCCGGTGGACGCGTCGTGCCGGCGCTCGGTTGTCACATCCGCCGCCGCCCCGCTCCTCGAGCCACGGCGCACGCCCCCTCCAGGGCTTGCCCCGGCCGGGCGACGCATAAACGGAGGGCCCTCGAGGCCGGCTTTCATAGGCTTGCTCCGTGACCGCAACGACAGATCGGGCTGTGTCCCGGGTGGGATCGTGGGTCGCCAAGGCACGGGCCGTGACGGTGCTCACCGGGGCCGGCATCTCGACCGCTTCGGGGATCCCGGACTTCCGCGGTCCCGACGGGCTGTGGACCAGAGATCCCGAAGCGGAGAGGCTCTCGAGCCTCGACGCTTACCTGGGCGACGCCGGGGTCCGCCGGCGGGTGTGGCAGGGACGCCTGCGCCACCCCGCGTGGACGGCGCGGCCCAACCCGGCCCACCTCGCCTTGGTCGAGCTCGAGCGCAGCGGGCGGCTGCGGGCCCTGGTGACCCAGAACATCGACGGGTTGCACCAGCTCGCCGGCACCTCCGGGGACGTCCTGATCGAGATACACGGCACCCTGCGGGACGTCGTGTGCCTCTTTTGCGGGCGGCGCTCGCCCGCCGGGCCCACGCTCGAGCGGGTGCGCGCCGGCGAAGCCGATCCCGCCTGCGAGGATTGCGGCGGCATCCTCAAGAGCGCGACGGTGTCGTTCGGCCAGGCGCTCGACCCCGGGGACCTGCAGCGGGCGCAGGAAGCCGCGGCCTCGTGCGAGCTCTTCATCGCTGCGGGCACATCGCTCACCGTCTACCCGGTGGCGTTGCTCCCCGAGATCGCCCTCGCCTCGGGTGCCCGGCTGGTGATCCTTAACGCCCAACCCACGCCCTACGACGACAGGGCCGACGAGGTGATCCGGGCCCCGCTGGCGGAGGTGTTGCCGGCGATCGTGCGGTCCGCCGCGCCCGGCTAGGAACGAGCCGTGGGTGGGCTCCTGCGGGGTTCGGGGGGTGAGTTGAGATCGCCCGTCGCCGCCCGATGCCGGGCTTGCACGCGCAGCATGCGGAACACGATCAGTCCCACTGCGACCAGCAGGATCAGGGGCACCGCTATCGCAGCCACCATCGTCCCGAGGCTACGCCATGGGTCCCGGGTGCCCGGCGCCGCGGCGACCCCGGCACCCCCGCGAACCGCCTACTGGATCCGGTCTCGGGGTCTGGCGGAGTGGAGCCCCGGCGCGACTCTTGTGCCGTCCGCTACAACGCTGCTGTCTCGACGCGGTGGCGACCGATGCCCAGCTGCGCGTGGACCGAGGCCATCGTGGCAAGGGCTCGCCGGCCGGGTCCCGATCACCGGCCGAGTAGGTCTGTTGCTCGTCGTCTGATCCGATCGTCCCCAGGTATCGAGGCCGGGCGCGGGTTCGCGCACCCGGAGAGCACGTGGCGGGATCAGGATTCGAACCTGAGTAGGCATACGCCGGCGACTTTACAGGCCGCTCCCTTTGGCCGCTCGGGCATCCCGCCGAGAGGTCCCGGACGTCCGGGACCGACCACAAGGATAGCGCGGCCGGTCTCAGGCACCGCAGTAAGCGCAAACGGCTTGCGCAAATCACTTGCACGTTCTAGACTGCTCCCGTGCCCCGACCGAGCCCCGTGCGTGATGCCCTGATGACCCTCCTCGCAGGACGGCGCGTCCACGCGCTGACCCTGACCGAGCTGCATGAGGCGCTGTCGCGCCGCGGCGTCCGGGCAAGCTTCTCCTCGGTGTTCCGCGCCGTGGAGCACCTCGAGCGGGAAGGGCGCGTGGCGCGGGTGGATCTCGGCGACGGCCGCTCCCGCTTCGAGGCCGCCGGCCCGCACCACGACCATCTGAGGTGCGAGTCGTGCGGGCGGATCGAGGCGTTGCCGCGCTGCCCGGTGACGGTCGATCCGCCCGCCCCGCGCGGCTGGTACCTGCACCGGCACGCGCTCGTCGTCTCGGGGCTGTGCCCCGGTTGCGCCCGTGGATAGCCTCCTGGTCGCGAGCCTCACCTTCTTCTCGACCACTATCGGAGGTCTCGCCGCGGTGCGCTTCCGGGGGCGCCTTCACATCCTGCTCGGGTTCAGCTCCGGCGCGGTGCTCGGCGTGATCCTCTTCGACGTGCTCCCCGAGCTGATCGACCGCATCGAGCGCGGCGACCTGCCGGTGATCCCGGCCATGGTCGTGATCGCCGCCGGATTCATGTGGTTCTTCCTGCTCGAACGCACGACCCACGTACACGCCGGACACGGCAACGCCGACGCCCACGACGCCGAGCCGGGCGGCGTGCGACCCGGCCCCCCGGCCGACACGCGGCTCGGGGTCATAGGCGCAGCCGGCCTGTCCCTGCACAGCTTCCTCGACGGTGTGGCGATTGGGGTGGGGTTCCGAGCCGGAACCGAGATCGGCCTGCTGATCGCGCTGGCGGTCCTGGCTCACGACTTCGCCGACGGGCTCAACACCGTGTCGATGATGCTCGCCCACGACAACCCGGTGCGGCGTGCCCTGCGCTGGCTGATGGTCGATGCGATTGCTCCGCTGCTGGGCGCGACCACGGTGTTTCTTGCGCCCTTGCCCGGTGCCGCCGTCGGCTGGATCCTCGCCTTCGTGATCGGCTTCTTCCTATACATCTCGGCGTCGGACCTGCTGCCGCACGCTCGCCAGGACGCTTCGCCGTGGGTGGCAGTGGCCTCGGCCGGAGGACTGGCCCTGCTGTTCGGGCTCACGCGGGCGCTGGCATCGCTGGGGTGACCGGCGCCGTCTGCGCCGTCCTCTTCGCCGCCGGGCGCGGCGAGCGGATGCGGCCCCTCAGCGACCTCCTCCCCAAGGCCGTGCAGCCGGTATGCGACGTCCCCCTCGCCGCCTTCACCTTGACCGGCCTGCTGGCGCTGCCGGGCGACGTCCTCGTCAACTGCAGCCACCTGTGCGACGTGCTGGAGGCGCGCCTGCGCGACGTCCCGGGGGCCGAACGTCTACGCCTCGCCCCCGAGCTTCCCCGGCCGTATGGGACAGCCGGCACGCTCGCCGCCCACCTCACCGACCTCGGCGACCGGATCGTCACCGCCAACTGCGACGCGGTGCTGCCGGTGACCCCGGCGGAGGTGCTCGCCCGCCACCGCCGCAGCGGCGCGCCGGCGACCCTGGTGTGCGTGCGCGTCCGCACCGGCGCAGACGTCGCCCTGCGGGGGAACGAGCCCGCCGGCTTCGTCGACCGGCGCCGGGATCCGGGCGCAGCCGGCGCCCGGTTCGCCGGGCTCGCGGTGTGGCAGCGGGAGGTTCTGGCGCGCCTCCCCGACCGGCGCCCGGCGGGGCTCGGCGAGACGCTGGTGCGGGACGTCCTCGATCGGGGCGACGCGTCGCTGATCGTGGTCGACCGGGCGCGTGATGTCGCCTCCCGGACGACC
>CADDZG010000089.1 GCA_902812355.1 Actinomycetota bacterium
GCCCTCGACGCGATCGCCGCCTGCTCGACCTCGGCGGCGATCGCGTCGAGGGCCGCCGCGCGCCGAGGGGCCGGTGTCGCGGCCCATGCCGGCTGTGCCGCACGGACCGTGGCGACCGCTTCGTCGACCCCGTCGGGCCCGGCCTCCTCGAAGGTCCCCAGCACCCGCTCGGGCGAGTGCGGATCGGTGCTGCGGAAGGTCACGGCTCCCCTCCTTCCGCTGATCGATCGCGCTCCGGCAGCCCGATCGTCACCGGATCGCGATGCCCCGGCGCCACGAAGGCGATGTCGGCAGAGGCCTCCAGCAGCGCCGCGAGCGCATCCTCGGGACGCCCCGGGTTGCCGGCGAACATGTCGTGGTGCAGGGGCACGAGCACGCGCGCCCCCGCCGCCACCGCCAGGGCCGCGGCCTCGACCGCGGACAAGTTGCCGACCACGTCGCGCGCCTCCCTGCTGGGGTCGCGGCCGTTGACCGGCACCAGGGCGACGTCCACGCCTGCATCTCGCAGCTCCCCCTCCATGCCGGCGAAGTGCACGGTGTCGCCGGCGTGGTAGACGCGCAGCCCGCCGAGCGTGACCACGTAACCGACGAAACGCTCGCCGCCGGGGGGCAGCTCGTCGCCGAAACCGTAGGCGTCGGCCATCGTCACACCGTGGCACGCGTGCACCGTCCGCACGCGTACCCCGCCGACGTCGATCTCGTCTCCGGGCCGGATCCCGAGCACCCGCCCCGCGGGAACGCGCTCCGCCACCTGTGCGGTCACGGGGGCCGGAGCGACGAACCAGGCTCCCGGGGACGCGGTGGCGATGCCGGCGAGCGCGTCGGGATCGAGATGGTCCCAGTGCTCGTGGGTCACGAGCACTGCGTCGACCCCCTCGGCCCGCTCCGGCGCCAAGGCCGGTGGGAAGCGTCGTTCGGGGTGGGGCGACAGGAACGGATCGATCAGCACCGTACGCGCGCCGGCGAGGCCCTCGCCCCGCAGGGCGACCCCGGCCTGCCCCAGCCACCACAGGCCGACCGTCCCGTGCGGCAGGGCGGCCGCACGCAGGCGCTCGAGCCCAGTCATCCGGCCCCCTCCACCGCCCGGCGGGCCACGACCCGCTTGGATTCGCGCTCGGTTTCGGCGAGGTGGTCCTCCATCGCCCGGCGGGCCGCGTCCGGGTCGCCGGCGCGCAGCGCCTCGAGGATGTTGCCGTGGTGGCGGATCGCCCGGGTCCGGGCCGGCCGGCGCGACGACGTCTCCACCCGGGCCGCGTAGACGAGGCGCTGGATCGGCTCGAACAGCGCCGACACCAGAGGGTTGCCGGCCGCCTCGAAGATCGCGCTGTGGAAGGCCATGTCGGCGTCCACGAACGCGGGCACGTCGGCCCGCCGCTGCGCCCGCCGCATCGCCTCGAGCTGCCGCTCTATCTCGTCGAGGTCACGCTCCGTGCGGCGAGCCGCGGCGAGCCCGGCGACGCCGACCTCAACGAGACAGCGCGCCTCGAGCACGGTGAGCAGCAGCTCGGGCACGCTGCCGTCGACCCGCACGCGCGCCGCGAGCAGCACGGGGTCGAGCGGGGACCACGAGCGCGGCGGGTTGACGAACGTCCCGCGCCCCTGCTCGACCCGCACCACCCCCTTCTCGCGCAGGGTCTTGATCGCCTCCCGCACCGTCAACCGGCTCACGCGCGTGGTGCGCGCCAGCTCGGACTCGGGCGGCAGCGCGTCCCCCGGAGCGAGGCGCCCGTCGGCGACCGCATCGACGATCTCCTCTACCAGGTCGTCGGCGAGGGCACGGCGGGGCAGCGGCGCTAGTTGTCTGGTCATCAGATGTGTCTGCTAGCATACGTGCGCGCCGAGGACGGGACGGGAGCCGGGCGGAAGGGGGGACCGTGTCGGGCCGGAGCGTCGGCGACGACATTGCAACCGGGGGGGCGCTGGATGCGCTCGGGTTGGCGGCCGCGCCGGGCGACAGCCCGCGACGCTTCGCCGACGGCGCCCGCTACCGGATCGAGATCCCGAGCGTCGAGGGCCCCGACGTGCTGCGCACCGTGCTCGAGGAGGCCGAACGGCGCGCGGTGCCGGTGCGGCGCACGTCCCAGGGCAGCGGCGTGATGATGCTGACCGACGACGAGATCCGCACCATGGCCCGGCTCGGGGCCGACCACGGGATCGAGGTCAACCTCTTCCTCGGACCGCGCGGCGCGTGGGACACCGGCGGGCAGTCCTTCGTGACCTCGTCGGTGGCCGGCGCCGCCCGGGGGCGCGACACGCTGGGGTGGTGCGTGCACGAGGCCGAACGCGCCTGCGCCCTCGGGATCCGCAGCCTGCTGGTGGCCGACGTCGGCGCCCTGTGGGTCCTCGGCCGTCTGCGGGCCGAGGGGCGGCTCCCGGCCAACCTCGTGCTCAAGACCTCGGTCCTGCTCGCTCCCGCCAACCCCGCCGCCGCCCGCGTGCTCAGCGAGCTCGGCGGCGACACGATCAACGTCGCCACCGACCTGTCGGTCGAGCACATCGCCGAGGTGCGGGTGGCGATCCCCGACCCGATAGACGTCTACGTCGAGGTGCCCGACGACCAGGGCGGCTTCGTACGCCACTACGAGGTCCCCGAGCTCGTGCGCCGGGCGGCGCCGGTGTATCTCAAGTTCGGCCTGCGCAACGCCCCTCAGCTATATCCCACCGGCGCCCACCTCGCCCGGGTAGCGTGCGACCTCGCGCGCGAGCGCGTGCGCAGGGCCCAGCTGTGCCTCGCTCTGCTCGCCGACCTCGCTCCCGAGCTGGTGGAAGACGCGGCCGGGGGACGGCCCCCGGACCTCGGGGTGCCCGAACCGTGAGCACGCCGCGACGGTGGAGGCGCCGGTGAAGGCCGTGGTGATCGAGCGCCCGGGGTCGATCGCCTACCGGGACGTCGACGCCCCCGAGCCGGGAGACTCCGACGTCCTCGTGCGCAGCCACGCCGCCGGCGTGTGCCGCACCGATCTCGAGATCCGCGACGGCCTCGTGCCGCGGTCGTGGGTGCGCTACCCGGTGGTGCCGGGTCACGAGTGGAGCGGGGTGGTCGAAGCCACGGGGGCCGCGGTCGACGACCTCGCCCCGGGGGATCCGGTGGTGTGCGAGGGCATGATCCCGTGCCATCGCTGCGACCGCTGCCGCCGCGGCGACACCAACCTGTGCCTGAACTACGACCAGGTGGGCTTCACCCGGCCCGGGGGTTACGGAGAGCTCGTCGTGGTCCCGCGCCACACCGTGCACCGGTTGCCGCCGGAGGTTCCGCTGGACCGTGCGGTGCTGGTCGAACCGGCGGCATGCGTCTACCGCGCCCTGCTGCGCGCCGCCCCGGTGCCCGGAGAACGCGCCGGCGTGGTCGGGATCGGCACGCTAGGCTCCCTCGCCCTGTGCCTGCTCGGGCTGTTCTCGCCGGCGGAGCTGGTCGCCTTCGGGGTGCGGCGCGAGGAGCTCGAGCTCGCCGAGCGCTTCGGGGCCACGCGCGCCGTGCTCGATGGGACCGCGGAAGCACGCGGGCTGGACCTCGTCGTGGAGACGGCCGGCGCCCCAGCGGCGATCCGCACCGCGCTCGACGCCGTACGCGATGGAGGCCGCGTCGTGCTGCTCGGGCTCGCCGGCTCCGACGCGCGCCTCGAGCTCCCCGCCGACGAGCTCGCGGTGCGCGACGTCACCGTGATCGGGTCGCTGTCCTACACCACGGCGGCGTGGGCGGGGGTGCTGGAACTGCTGGCGGGCGGCCGGATCGAGCTCGACCCGATCATCACCCACCGTTTCCCGATCGCCGCCTACGACGAGGCGATGCACCTGCTCGGCCACCGGAAGGGGGTGGTTGCCAAGATCCTGCTGTGCCACTGACGGGGGGCGGCGGGCCCCCGCCGGATCGTGTGTGGATCGATCGACCATCATCGCTGGAGGTGTACCGGTGGACGACCAGGCAGACAACGACCTCCTCGGCGCGGTGAGCGAGCTCGGGCGCCGGCGCCTCACGCGTCGCGCGCTGCTGCGCAACGCCGCCCTCGGCGGGGCGCTGGCCAGCGTCCCGTTCCTGATGGAGGCGTGTAGCAACAGCGCCGGCTCCCAGGGCGGCGGCGTCGGGCAGTACCCCGCTACCAAGAGGTACAACTTCGTCTTCGTCAACCACGTGACCACGAACCCCTTCTTCGTGCCCACGCGCTACGGGATCGAAGACGCCAACGCGATCCTGAACTGCACCTATCAATGGACCGGCTCGGAGACGTCCAACGTGTCCGAGATGCTCGACGCCATGAACACGGCGATCAGCCGCAAGGTGGACGGGATCGCGGTGTCGATAGTCGACCCCACGGCGTTCAACGGCCCGATCGAGCGCGCCTACAAGGCCGGGATCCCCGTAGTCGCCTACAACGCCAACGGCAAGGGCTCGGGTACCAACCCGGCCATGGCCTACATCGGCCAGGACCTGTACCAGTCGGGCTTCGAGATGGGCAAGCGCATCGTCGACCTCGTGGGCTCGGGGCTGGTGGCGCTCTTCATCGCCACCCCCGGGCAGCTCAACATCCAGCCCCGGATCGACGGCGCCGCGGCGGCGATCAAGCAGTCCGGCGCGAACATCACCTACCACGAAGTCACCACTGGGGCCGAGGTGCCCCAGGAGCTGTCCCGGGTGGACGCGTGGTACCAAGGCCACAAGGACGTCAAGGGGATGTTCGCGGTGGATGCGGGAAGCACCCAGAGCGTCGCCGAGGTGATGGACAAGTACGGCCTGCACGACAAGGGGGTCAAGGCCGGCGGATACGACCTGTTGCCGAAGACCCTGCAGCTGCTCAAGAAGGGGGTGATCGATTTCACGATCGATCAGCAGCCCTACCTCCAGGGCTTCTACCCCGTGGTGCAGCTGTTCCTGTGGCGCATCTCCGGCGGCCTGATGAGCCCTTCGGACACCAACACGGGGCTCAAGTTCGTCACCAGGGATACGGTGGATCCCTACCTTTCCAACAAGGACCGCTACGAGGGGTCCTCCAAGCAGGAGAAGGTGATCACGCCGCCGAGCACGATCAGCGTGTGAAGGAGGTCGCAGGTGGAGCCGGCCGTAGGCGGATGACGGGCATATGGCGGAGCACGTGAGCACCGATCGGGTGGCGGGGCCTTCGGCGCTGGTCCGGAGGCTCCGCACCGCCGGTTGGTTCATCGCCCGCAACCGCGAGGCGAGCACGATCGTGGTGGCGATACTGCTGGCGCTGTACTTCTATTCGACCGCGCCGGGATTCGCGACCTCTTCGAACCTGGTCAACATCTCCCAGGAGATCGCCCGCATCGGCATCGTGGCGTGCGGGCTCGCCCTGGTGCTGATCTGTGCCGAGATCGACCTCTCCGTAGGCCAGACCTTCGCCTTTGCCCCGATCATCATGTGGCTGGCGATGAGCCACGGCGTCCCGCTGATCCCGGCGATCGTGATCGGCCTCGCCGCGACCGCTGTGGTCGGCTTCGTGAACGGTTTCGTCACCGTGTACCTCAGGGTGCACTCGTTCCTCACCACCCTGGGGATGTACTTCCTGATCAACGGGCTCAACGTGACGATCACCAACGGTTTCCCCAAGGACACGCCCGGGCCCAACATCGTGACCAACGGCATGGGCGGCAGCTCTTACTCCGAGTTCATCTGGCTCGTGGCGCTGGTCGTGCTCCTGCACCTCGTTCTGCGGCGAACGCGCTGGGGGATCCACACGCTTGCCACCGGCGGCAACCTCACGGGGGCCCGGGAGGCCGGTGTTCGCACCGACGTAGTCAAGATCGGCAACTTCATGGCTTGTGCCACCCTCGCCGGCCTCACCGGGATCCTCGAAGCCTTCAGGGTCGGTTCAATAGACCCTCTGGCCGGCAGCGCGACGGTGATGTTCCTCGGGGTGTCCGCGGCGGTGATCGGCGGAACCTCGTTGCTCGGCGGCGTGGGCACGATGATCGGTGCGTTCTTCGGGGCCGGGATCCTCACCCTGTTGGACAACGGCTTCACCCTCAAGGGGATCAGCGCGTTCACCTTCGACATCATCCTGGGGATCGCGATCCTGATCGCGGTCGCCCTCAACGTCTACATAGCCAGGTTCCGGACCATGAGGAAGCCACAGTGAGCGTGTCGCAAGAGGCGGCGCCCGCACCGCCGCTCGAGACCGACGAAGACGTTCTGCGGGTCGAGAACATAGTCAAGCGCTTCGGCTCGGTGGTCGCCCTCGACGGCACCACGCTGCACCTGCGGCGCGGCGAGGTGCTCGGCCTGATCGGCGACAACGGCGCCGGCAAGTCGACGTTGATCAAGATCATCACCGGGTTCCACCGGCCCGACGGCGGGCGCATCGTGGTCGAGGGGCGGGACGTACAGCTGCGCTCGGTCCCCCAGGCCCGGGCCCTCGGCATCGAGACCGTCTATCAGGACCTCGCGCTGGTCGACTCGCTCAGCGTGTTCCACAACATGTTCCTGGGCAAGGAGTTGCGCCTCGCCGGATCGCCCCTGGTGGCCAACCGCAGCATGAAGGAGCGCGCCCGGCGCTACCTCGAGGACATGAAGGTCAACGTGACTTCGGTCGACGTCGAGGTCGGGCTGCTGTCGGGGGGGCAGCGTCAGGCGATAGCCATAGCGCGCGCCGTGTACTCCAACGTCAAGATCCTGCTGCTCGACGAGCCGCTGGCGGCCATGGGCGCGCGGGAGGCCAAGCAGATCCTCGATCTCATCCGCCGCCTTAAGGAACGCCGCGAGGTCTCGATGATCATCATCTCGCACACCTACGCCCAGATCATGGACGTGTGCGATCGCGTGGACCTGCTGCGCCGCGGGCGCATCGTGTTCGACAAGCGGGTCGAAGACACGTCTCTGGAGGAGCTCACCGAACTGGTGGTGAGCGAGTACCGCGGCGGCGAGGAGCCACCGGGCTGACGGAAGCGGTGATCGGGGGACGAGATATGGGCGACCCGAGACAGGGTCTCGCGCTGCGCAGCAGGAACTGGTTCGACCGCGACGACCTCGACGGTTTCTTGCACCGTTCGTGGACCAAGACCGAAGGGTTCACCGACCGGGCCTACAAGGGCCGGCCGGTGATAGGGATCTGCAACACGTGGAGCGAGCTCGTCAACTGCAACACGCACCTGCGTGAGCTCGCAGACGCGGTGCGGCGGGGGGTCCTCCAGGCCGGCGGCTTCCCGCTCGAGTTCCCGGTGATGTCGCTCGGCGAGCCGTTGATGAAGCCGACCACGATGCTGTACCGCAACCTCATGGCCATGGACGTCGAGGAGTCGATACGCGCCTACCCGCTCGACGGAGTCGTCCTGCTGACCGGCTGCGACAAGACCAACCCGGCGAGCATCATGGGAGCCGCGTCGGCCAACGTGCCGGCGATAGTGGTCACCGGGGGGCCGATGCTCAACGGACGCTGGCGCAACGAGTCCCTCGGCTCGTGCACGGACTGCTGGCGCTACTACGAGGAGCTCAGGGCCGGACGTATCGACGAGAGCGAGTGGCGGGAGCTCGAAGGGTCGATCTCGCGCAGCCATGGGCACTGCATGACGATGGGGACCGCGTCGACGATGGCGTGCGTCACCGAAGGCCTGGGCATGACCCTTCCCGGAGGAGCCGCGATCCCCGCGGTCGACTCGCGCCGCAAGCAGCTCGCGGAGCGGGCCGGCACCGCGATCGTCGAGCTCGTCGAACGCGACATCAGGCCCCACGACATCCTCGTGCCCAAAGCGTTCGACAACGCGATCCGCGTGCTCCACGCGATCTCGGGCTCCACCAACGCGATCCTGCACCTGCTGGCGATCGCCGGACGGGTAGGGGTGACGCTGTCTCTGGACCGCTTCGACGAGCTGGCGCGCACGACCCCGTGGCTGGTCAACCTCAAGCCGGCCGGCACCTACCTCATGGAGGACTTCTTCTACGCCGGCGGGGTGCCGGCAGTGATGTCGGAGATCTCCGAACTGCTGCACCTCGATGCCCTCACCGTGTCGGGGCGGACCGTGGCCGAGAACATCTCGGGGGCGCGCATCGTCGATCCCAAGGTGATCTCGCCGGCGGCCGAGCCACTGGGGCCCGACGGCAGCCTCGCCGTGTTGCGCGGCAACCTGTGCCCGGACGGCGCGGTGATCAAGTACTCCGCAGCCGACCCGCGGCTGCTGCACCACGAGGGGCCGGCGGTGGTGTTCGACTCGATCGAGGACCTCGTGGCGCGCGTCGATAGCCCGGACCTCGACGTCTCACCCGATAGCGTTCTCGTGCTGCAAAACGCCGGCCCGGTGGGGGCCCCCGGCATGCCCGAGTGGGGCCACCTGCCGATCCCGTCCAAGCTCCTGCGCGCCGGGGTCACCGACATGCTGCGCATCAGCGACGCCCGCATGAGCGGGACCTCCTACGGCGCGGTGGTGCTGCACGTGGCTCCGGAGTCGGCGGTCGGGGGGCCGCTCGCCCTGGTGCGCGACGGCGACCGCATCCGGATCGACCTCGACGCCCGCCGGCTCGACCTGCTGGTCGACGACGCCGAGCTCGCCGCCCGCCGGGCAGCCTGGCGGCCCCCGCCCCGCAAGGACGAGCGCGGCTACCGGCGGCTGTACGAGGACCACGTGCTGCAGGCCGACCGCGGCTGCGACCTCGACTTCCTGCAGGGCACGAGCCCGGTCGTCACCGAGAGCCACACCTACGGATGACCCCCGCCCCCGACGCCGGCGCGCGTCAGTGCATGTGCCACCCGCCGTCCACCACCAGGGTCTGCCCGGTGATGAAGGCGGCCGCGTCTCCGGCGAGGAAGGCGATCGCGGCCGCAACGTCCTCGGGGGTGCCGCGCCGCTTGATCGCCTGCGCTGTCAGCACCTCGGCCGCGTAGCGCTCCACGTCCCTGCCGGGCAGGCGCTCGGCCGCGGTCGGGATCGCCCCCGGCGCGACCGCGTTGACCCGAATGCCGTCGGGACCCGCCTCGCGCGCCAGGGCCCGGGTGAGTCCGATCACCGCGCCCTTGGACGAGACGTAGTGGGCCAGGCGGGTGGAACCGAGGAAGTAGGTGATCGAGGAGACGTTGACCACCGACGCGCTCCCCCGCCGCCGCAGCAGCGGGTAGAAGGCCCTGCAGGCGAGGAAGTAGCCCCTGGCGTTGACGGCGAAGACGCGGTCCCACTCGGCCTCGTCGATCTCGTGCCACGGCCGGCTCGGGTACACCGCGGCGTTGTTCACGAGCACGTCGCAACCGCCGAAGCGGTCCTCGGTGAGGGCCGCGAGCTCGTCGAGGGCGTCGCGGCGCGAGCAGTCGGCCTCGGCCGCCTCGGCACGCCCGCCCCCGGCGAGGATGTCGGCGACCGTCGCAGCGAGGCCGGCGGGGTCGAGCCCGGCGGCGACCACCGCAGCTCCACCGCGCGCCAGCGTGACGGCCGTGGCCCGCCCGATCCCCGAGGCGGCCCCGGTG
>CADDZG010000090.1 GCA_902812355.1 Actinomycetota bacterium
CTCCAGGGCCGCGTCGGCTGCGGCGCGCGCCGCGCGCAGGGCGAGCTCGAGCAGCCCGGCGAGCTCGGCCTCCGAGGGCCGGCCCGAAGGATCGTCGATCACGACGGCGAGGCTAAACGGAACCGTTGCCGCGGCTGACGTCCGGCGGCCGGGCTCCACACGAGGAAGGCTCCGAAGGGGTGTGCGCCGGCCGAGGCGACCGCAAATGCTGCCCCGAGAGCTTGTGTTCGCAGACGGGCAGGGTGAAGAGCGTGACCGAGCCGGGCCGAACCCGGACGACCCCGCAGCCGTATCCGCTCATGGGCGCGAAGCGGACGTGCCGGTGGTTAGGGAACCAGATGCCCATCGGTGGCATAAGCATCTCTATGGAGATAAGGCCTATATGGTAAGTGGGGCTTGACGCCGTTTTGCGGTCGGGCCACGATGGGGCCTCCTTTCGGGAAGGAGGAGCACCATGTCGTGGAACCTCAGGGGAAGCTATTTCGAAACCTGTTCCTGCGACCTGATGTGTCCTTGCAACCTCTCCTTCGATCACGGAGCTACGCACGACTATTGCCGCGCCACGCTCGTGTTCAGCATCGCCGAGGGCCAGATCGAGGGAACGGATGTCGGCGGGCTCGCGTTGGCCACCATCATCGACACGCCCAAGGTCATGACCGAGGGCAACTGGCGCGTGGGTATGTTCGTCGACGACAACGCGACCGACGACCAGTTCGCCCGCTTGACCCAGGTCTTTGGCGGCGAGCTGGGCGGACCCATGGCGATGCTCACTTCCTTGATCGGTGAGGTCGTGGGCATCGAGCGGGCTCCCTTCGAGATCCACGAGGAGGGGTTGCGCCACAGCGTTCGCATCGGCGACGCGATCGAGTTCGAGGTTCAGGACATCGTGCCGTTCGGCAGCGAGACTGGAAGGCCCGTCCGGTTCGACGGGATGTTCCACCCGGTCGGCTCCGACCTGACGATGGCGGAGGCGACGCGCTCGCGCATCGACGCGTTCGGCATCCGATACGAAGGTCGCACGGGCCTGTCCACGGCGAACTTCTCCTGGTCGGCTTGAGCCCGTCCTCGGCTGCCGCCGGTCGGCTCGGGGCACGAGAGGTGGGCTTGACCCCGGCCTTGATCGCGGCGCGCACGCGCCTCGGTCTCGTGGCGTGCCTGTTGGGGCTGGCCTCTCTCGGTTGGTGGTGGACGGTAGGGCAGATGCAGGGAATGGACGAGGGTCCCTGGAGCGCGCTCGGCACCCTGGGATGGTTCATGGCCGTGTGGGTCGTGATGATGGCCGCGATGATGTTCCCCTCCCTCGCGCCGACCGTGGCGCTGTACGCGCGCATGGCGCGTGCGACGCCGTGGTCGCCGCCGTTTTTCGTGGCCGGTTACCTCGTGACCTGGGCGGCGGTCGGAGCCGTTGCGTTCGGGATCGCCGCTGCCGCGGGCAGCGGTGCCGGCGGCGTGCTGGCGTGGGAGCGGGCCGGACGCTGGGCGGCCGCCGGGACGCTGATCGCCGCGGCGATCTACGAGCTCACGCCGCTCAAGGATGCGTGTCTCGGACGGTGCCGAAGCCCCCTGGGGTTCCTGCTCGGGGCCTGGCGCGGGGGACGCCTCGGACCACTGCGGATGGGCATCCACCACGGGGCCTGGTGCGTGGGATGTTGCTGGGCGCTGATGGCCGCCATGTTCGCCCTCGGAGTGATGAACGTGATCTGGATGGCCTTCGTGGCCGGCCTGATCGCGGTCGAGAAGACCCTTCCGTGGCGCCGGGTCGCGACCTACGGCAGCGCCGCGCTCCTCCTCGCGCTGGGGGTCGCGTTGGCCGTGTCTCCCGGCGCCGTCCCGGGACTCACGATCCCCGGCGGCATGGCATCGATGGGCACTTGACTCGTCGACGGGCCCCCGGCGCGGCGATCGACGCAGGCGCCCGGGTTGCGCCACCGGATCCCGACGGTGCGAGAGGGGGGACTCGAACCCCCACGTCCGAGGACACCGGCTCCTAAGGCCGGCGCGTCTACCGGTTCCGCCACTCTCGCGCCTCGTCATGCTATCGGTCGGGCCCGACGCCCGCCGGCGCGGATAGCGTGTAGGAGGCTGCCGGATCCGGTTGCGCGGGACCGCCGGGCGCGGTCCCGCGGCTCGACACGAGGAGGTGTTGGTCCCGAACATGGACTCAGCCGACCCAGCACCCCGGGGCCCGGGGGACACCTTCCTGGTCGCGGCGGTGTCGGAGGTCTCCGCCGAGGAGCGGCGGGCGGCGCTCACCCCGGCCGGGGTACGGCGCCTCGCGGGGGCCGGGATCGGCTGCGTGGTCCAGTCCGGACTAGGGATAGCCGCCGGCTTCCCGGACGAGGACTACCTCGCCGCCGACGCCCAGCTCGCGCCGGACGCGCACGCGGCACTGAGCCGGGCACGAATCCTGGTCAAGGTCGGGGTTCCGACCCCGGCTGAGATCGCCCAGCTGCCCGAGGGCGCGGTCGTGCTGTCGCTGAGTAGCCCGGGCCCCGACGCGACCGCAGCGCTCGCCCGAGCCGGGCTCACCGCATTCGCGCTCGAGCGTCTGCCCCGGATCAGCCGGGCCCAGGCGATGGATGCGCTGTCCTCGCAGGCCACGGTGGCCGGCTACTGGGCGGCGTTGCTGGCGGCCGAACGTGCCGGACGCTTCTTCCCGATGCTGATGACCGCAGCGGGTACGGTGCCGCCGGCGCGCGTGCTCGTGATCGGAGCCGGGGTCGCCGGGCTGCAGGCGATCGCCACCTGCCGCCGACTCGGCGCGATGGTCGAGGCCTACGACGTCAGGCCGGCGACCAAGCAGGAGGTCGAGAGCCTCGGCGCCCGCTTCGTCGAACTGCCGCTCGAGGTCGAGGAAGGGGAGGGCGGTTACGCGCGCGAGCTGACCGACGAGACCCGCACCCGGCTGCAGAAGCTTCTCGAGGAGCGTGTGGCCGCGTCCGACGCGCTCATAACCACCGCGGCGGTGCCCGGACGGCCGGCCCCCAGGATCGTCACGGAGGCCATGGTGGCGTCGATGCACCCGGGAGCGGTGATCGTCGACCTCGCGGCTCCCTCGGGTGGCAACTGCGAGCTCACGCGCGCCGGTGAGGAGGTCGTGCACCGCGGTGTGACGATCCTCGGCCCCCGCAACGCGCCTGCGATGATGCCGGCACCGGCGAGCGAGCTGTACGCCCGCAACGTCGCCGCCTTCCTCGAGCTAATCGTGGAAGAGGGCCGGGTGGTCGTCGACGTCGACGACGAGATCGTGGCCGCCACCTGCGTCGTGCGCCGCGGCGAGGTCCGCAGCGGGGTCGCGGAGACCGCGCCGTGAGCGGCGGGCTGCTGGGGCTCATCACGATCTTCGTGCTGGCGGCGTTCGTCGGCTACGAGGTGATCTCCAAGGTCTCGACGATCCTGCACACGCCGTTGATGTCGGGGGCCAACGCGATCCACGGCATCATCCTGATCGGCTCGATGATCGTGCTCGGCGCGGCCCACGACGCCGTTCAGCTCGCCCTCGGCTTCGTCGCGGTGGTGCTCGCCACGGTCAACGTCGTCGGCGGCTTCACGGTCACCGACCGCATGCTGGAGATGTTCCGTGCCGGTCGTCCGCAGCCGGGCGACGAGGAGCGGCGACGGTGACCCTCGCGATCGGCTACGTCTACCTGATCACCGCGATCTGCTTCATCCTCGCTCTGAAGGGCCTGAGCTCGCCCCGCAGCGCCCGCCTCGGCAACCTCCTCGGCGCGCTCGGGATGCTCGCCGCGGTCGCCGTCACCTTCCTGGCCCCCGGTGTCGGCAACACTGCGTGGATCCTCGTTGCCATGGCCGTGGGGACGGCGATCGGGGTCCCCGCCGCCCGGGCGGTCCCGATGACCGCGATCCCGCAGATGGTCGCCGCGTTCAACGGCGTCGGAGGGGGGGCTGCGGCGGTGGTGGCGATCGCCGACTACCTGCGGTCGTCCCCGGAACCGGCGGCCGGGACGGCGACCGCGGTGCTGTTCAGCGCGGCGATCGGATGCATCTCGCTGGCCGGCAGCGCGATCACCTTCCTCAAGCTCCAGGAGGCCCTGATCGGGGGGCGTCCCATCACCTATCCGGGCCAGAGCGCGTTCAACGCCGTGCTGCTGGCGGTGATCGTGGCCCTCGGCGTGGTGGTGGCCACGGCCGGCGGCACGTTACCCCTGGCGATCCTGGCCGGCGTGTCCCTGGTGCTCGGGGTCACGTTCGTGCTGCCGATCGGAGGCGCCGACGTGCCGGTGGCGATCTCGCTGCTCAACTCGTTCACGGGGCTGGCGGTCGCGGCGTCGGGTTTCGTGCTGTCCAACACCCTGCTGATCGTCGCCGGGACCCTGGTGGGGGCATCGGGGACGCTGCTCACGCGGCTGATGTCCCAGGCGATGGGCCGTCCGCTGACCAACATCCTGTTCGGAGCCCTGGGAGGCACGGCGAGTGAGGCGGTCGCCCAGGAGGGCCGCACCGTACGGCGCGGTACGCCCGAGGACATCGCCACGATGCTCGCCTACTCGCGCAAGGTGGCGGTGGTCCCCGGCTACGGGCTCGCGGTCGCTCAGGCCCAGCACACCGTGCGCGAGCTCACCGACCTGCTCGAGGCGCGCGGGGTCGAGGTCTTCTACGCGATCCACCCGGTCGCCGGGCGGATGCCCGGCCACATGAACGTCCTGCTGGCGGAGGCCAACGTGTCCTACGACCACCTCAAGGATCTCGACCAGGCGAACCCCGAGCTGGCGACCACCGACGTCGCTCTCGTGGTGGGAGCCAACGACGTCGTGAACCCGGCGGCGCGCGACGACCCCGGCAGCCCGATCTACGGCATGCCGATCCTCGAAGTCGACCAAGCCGGCACCGTCGTCTTCCTCAAGCGCAGCCTGAGACCGGGTTTCGCAGGCGTCGACAACGCCCTGCTCTTCCACCCGCGCACGATCATGCTGTTCGGCGACGCCAAGGAGTCGCTGACCCAGCTGGTGGCGCGGGTCAAGGAGGCGTGAACCCCAGCGGCGCGGGTGGAGCCGCGCGCTCGGCGCGGCTAGCGTGCGATCGTGGTCACTACCGATCCCTTCGGCCTGCGCAGACCGTACCTGTCGGCTCCCGAGCTCGCGGCCCGCGCCGGCGTCGACGTCGAGCTGGCGCGGCGCTTGTGGAGGGCGCTGGGGCTGCCCGCGGTCGAAGACGACGAGGTCGCGTTCGACGACGACGACGTCGCCGCCCTGGCGGCCCTGCGGCGCGTGATCGCGCTCGGCATCCCCGAGGACGAACTCGTGACCATGGCACGCGTCTACGGCGAGGCCCTGGCCCGCATCGCCGACGCCCACACCCGCGTCTTCAAACGTCACGTGCTCGACCCCCACGGCGATGCCGACACGCAGCGGGTCGATCAGCTCGTGCCCGAGCTCCTCGATGCCGGCGAGGTCGCGCTGCGTAACGCGCTGCGCCGCCACCAGTCGGTGGCGATGCAGCGGCTTTTGGTGCGCCCGGAGGCCGGTGACGAAGCCTGCGCCGGATTCGTGGATCTCGTCGACTTCTCGCGCATCGCCGAGGACCTCAGCGGGGTCGATCTGTCCGAGCTCGTGTCCCGTTTCGAGGACGTTGCTATCGAGGTCTGTGCCGACCGCGACGTGCGGCTGGTCAAGGTGCTCGGCGATGCCGCCATGCTCGTGTCCCCCGACGCGGCTGCGGCGGTGGCGGCGGCGGTCGAAATCGTCCGGCGCGTAGGCGACGACCGCGTCCTCCCCGACGCGCGGGCCGGGCTCGATCGCGGCCCACTCGTGGCCCTCGGCGGCGACTACTTCGGACATGCGGTCAACGTGGCCGCCCGGGCGACGGCGTTCGCCCGGCCCGGGACGGTGGTCGTGTCCCGGGCGGTGCTGGACGCGGTACCCGGGCTCGACGTCGGCCGGATCGGCCCGCAGCGGCTCAAAGGGGTCGGACGGGTGGAGCTGTTCAAGGTCCGTCCCGGCGAAGGAGCCGGGAGCTAGATCCGGCGCCCCCGGGGGGTGTCGCGCATAAGCGGCGGGAGCCCTTAATCTGCTCACCCGGACGCGACGGCGCGTCCCCGAGGGCGTAGCGCGGGATCGGCGCCCTCCCGGCGGCCGATGGGTCGCCGCAGCAGACCACCAGAACGATAGCGAGCCGATCGCGGCTCGTCCCAGGCGACCGCCCGGACGCGGTCCGACGGGAGGCGACCACGCAGCGTCGCCCCCTCCAGCCCATACCGAGCCGGTGACGGCGCGTCCGCGCCCGCCGGGTGGAGCGAGGAGGAGAGATGGACCTCGACATCGTGATGCCCGCCTACAACGAGGAGCACCGCATCGGACGCACGCTCGCCGCCTACCGGGACGTGATCGCGGACCCGGACGTCGGCTTCTGGGTTGCCCTCGACGACCCCGAGGACGCGACGCCGGACGTGGTCGAGGCGCACAGGGCGGAGGACCCGCGCGTCCGCCCCCTGCGCTACCCCAAGCTGGGCAAGGGCGGGGTGATCATCGAGACCTTGTGGCACTGCCGCGCCGAGCACGTCGCGGTGGTCGATGCCGACGGAGCCACGCCTCCCGCCGAGCTGCTGCGGCTGGCCGCCGCGGCTCGCGCCGCGGACGGCGCCATCGCGTCACGCCGTCATCCGGCCGCGGTGCTTCCAGCGCGTCGCACGTTGCTGCGGCGGGGGATGAGCGCCGGGTTTTCGGTCGGGGTCCGCAGGCTGTTCGGGCTCCCCTACCTCGACACCCAGTGCGGGGCCAAGGTGCTGAGCCGCAGGCTCGTGTCCGCGGTCCTGCCGCGGCTCTCTGCGACCGACTTCCTGTTCGACGTGGACCTGCTGGCGACGGCTCAGGAGCAGGGCTTCCGCCTGATCGAGGTGCCCACGATCTGGATCGACAAGGAGGGATCGAACGTGCGCGGCGGCGACGCGGCGCGTATGGCCGCATCCGCGCTGCGCCTCTACCGGCGTCGTCGGGCGGGGAGGCGCGGTGGTTGAGGTGGCGCTCGTGAGTCCCTATCCGGCCCCCGGGCACGCGGCCGACTCGGGTGTCGCCGCCTACGCACGCGATCTCGCCCGGGCGTTGTCGGCCGCGGGTGCCGGGGTGACGGTGATCGCCCCGCGCACCGGTGGCCCCACCGAGGCGACCGACGACGGCGTGCGCATCCTGCGTTGCTTCTCCCCCGGGCCCGGAGCACCGGTGAGCGCGGCGCGCGCGGCCCTGCGGCACGGTCCCGAGATCGTGCACTACCAGCACGAGCACTTCCTCTACGGCAGGGCCGCGGCGCCCGCCGCGGTCCCCGCTCTGCGGACCCTTTCCCGCCGTGTGCCGACGGTGGTCACCCTGCACCAGGTCGTGCCGCCTGCGGCGGTCGACGGCGGTTTCGTGCGGCTGCACCAGATGGCCCTACCTCCACGAGCGGCGAGGATCGCCCTGTCGGGGTTGCAGAACGCGGTCGCGGCCGCGGCCCGGCGGGTGGTGGTCCACGAACCCGCGTTCGCCCGGGTCGTGCCCGGCGCCGTGGTGATCCCCCACGGGGTACGGGTCGCCGGGCGCCGGTCACAGGAGGCGGCGAGGATCCGCGTCGGCCTCGGGGACGCCTTCGTGGTTCTGTGCTTCGGCTACGTCGCCCCCTACAAGGGCCTGGAGGCGGTGCTGGAGGGCGCGCGCCGCGCCGGAGACACCCAGGTGGTCGTCGCCGGCGGTGTCCATCCACGCCTGCGCGACGGCGCCGCTTACCTCGAAGGCTTGCGCCGCGCCTACCCGGATGTCGCCCAGTTCACCGGTTACGTCCCCGAGGGCGAGGTGGACGCGTGGTTTGCGGCCGCGGACGTCGCCGCCTTCTGCTACCCGCGCCCGCACGCGTCGAGCGGGGGGCTCAGCTTGGCGCTGGCTCACGGGACCCCCGTCGTGGTGTCGGCGGCGCTGGGGGCGCTGTCGGGCCTGCCTGGGGTCACGGTCGTGGACGTGGACCCGGACGCGATCGCAGCCCGGCTGGCACGGCTGCGCGACCGGCCGGAGGAGCGGGCCGCGCTCGCCGCCGTGTCCCGCAGCATCGCCCGGGGCCGTTCCTGGGACGAGGTCGCCCGCGCACACCTCGGCGTCTACGAGGAGGTGATGGGGTGAGAGTGCTGATCGGCGGCGCCTTCGCGGCGACCGACCCGGTCACCGGATCGCTGCTGCCCGTGTGGCTCGACGGCCTCGAGGGCCACGACGTGTGTCTCGCCGGCCCGGCTCCGGCGGCGTTGTCACAGCGATTCGGGTGCCGGGCGGTGGCGCTGGGTAGCCCTGCGGCGACGGCGCGCGCGGTCGCCGCGTGCGACGCGCTGGTGTTCCTCGGTGGTCCGGAGCTGTCCGACCGGCCCCTGGTGCCCGGCGGCCCTCCATGGGCGATCACCGCCGCAGCCCTCGCCGGGGAGGCGCGTGCGCTCGGCAAGCGGGTCGCCTTCGTGGGCGTTGGGGTCGGCGAGCTGCAGCGGCCTCTGGCACGTGCCGGTGCAAGGCTCAGCGCTACCCGGGCGGACCTCTTCGTCGTGCGGGACGAGCGATCCGCCGCGACCCTGGCGGCGGGCGGAGCGCCGGTGCCGATGTGGGTCGGCACCGACCCCGTATGGCTGGCGGCACTGGAGCCTCCTGCCGGGAGCCGGCCCGACGGCACCGTCGTGGTCGTCCTGGCCGGGCGCTCGGCATCGGAGGAGCGGCTGACGGCGAGCGCTCTCGCCCAGGTGCAGGCGGGCCGGCGCGTCGTTCTGCTGCCGTGGGGCGAGCACGGTTACGACGCGGTCGGACGCGCCGCCGCGGTCCTCGGCGAGGCACGGGTCTTGCCGTCTCCGGGAGACCTCACCGAGGCTCGTGCCGTGTTCATGGGGGCCGGCAGCGCCCTGGCGACCGAGGAACATGCTCGCATCGCAGCCGGCTGGGCGGGGGTGTCCTGCATCGACCCGGGGGGCCGCCGTCTGCCGGCGCCCGATCCGTCGGCGATCAAAGCCGAACGTCTGCGCGCCGAGGAGTGTCTGCGCCTGCTGCGCGTGGTGCTTGCCGACGGCCGTAGCGACGAGGCGGATGCCATCAGCGGACTGGAACTGGGGCCCGGACCGTGGCCGAGCTGAGCACGCGCCTCGCGGCGCGGGCGACGGCGCGGAGGCGCCGGCTCACGGAGCAGGCGGTGGTCGCCGGCGGCCAGGGGCTGTCGGGCGTGGGCAACCTCGTCTTCGCCGTGGTCATGGCGCGCATCCTGAGCCCCGCGCGCTTCGCCGAGCTGGCCGCGTTCCTGGCGATGTATCTGCTCGTGCACGCCCCGGTCAACAGCCTCAGCGCAGGTAGTGCGTTGGAGCCGGGGCTGACCCGGCGGTTGCGGACGCGCGTGCTGGGGGCCGGGCTCGTAGCCGGCGTGGCCACCGCCGCCGCCTCGGGCG
>CADDZG010000091.1 GCA_902812355.1 Actinomycetota bacterium
TCGGGCGTGTAGCCGCAGCGCGCCTCGAGCGCGGCGCGGCATGGCTCGAGCCACGTCGCCCGGAAGGTCGCGCCCGCCTTGGATCCCGGCGCGGCCCTACTCGACGTCTGGGACAATGAATAGTTGCCGTCGCCGGGGTCGCGCCGACCCCTAGAATCCCGGCGCGCTCCTACAGAGGCGGAACGTCGCGCCCGAGGGCGAGGGCCGCGAGCCGGCGGCCGATCGTCGGGGCGAACTTGAAACCGTGCCCGCTGCACGCGGATCCGATTACGATCGCGCCGCGGCGTTCGACGATGAAGTCGTCGCCGGGGGCGTTGGTGTAGAGGCAGGTCTCGACGCGCTCGATCCCTCCGGCGTCCGGGAACAGGCGCTCGACCCACGCCTTGACCCGGGAGATCGAGGCCTCGTCGGGGGGGCCGGGCACGTCGGGGTCGATCGTCGGACCGGCCTGATGCTCGGCCGCCTTGAGGCCGATCCCGGGGCTGGCGAGGGCGTACAGCGACGGCGCCCCCCACTGCACCACCGCAGGCGGCGGGTCCCCGGGATGGGCCAGGTGCACCACAGTCTCACGCGTCGGACGCAGCGGCAGGGAGATGCCGGCGCGCTCGAGCAACGGCCCCGTCCACGCACCCGCGGTCACGACCGCCGCCGCGGCATCGATCCGTGCGCCGTCGGCGGTGGCGATCACGGCACGGCCCCCGCGATCCTCCACCGCCTCGACCTTGACCCCACGGCGGAAGCACGCGCTGCGCGCCGTAGCGAGGTCCTCGAGGGAGCGCAAGGTCGCGTCGGCGGCGATCATCGCCCCATCGGGCTGGTACAGCAACGTCTCGTCGGGCTCGGGCCGCAGCGCGGGCCAGCGCCGGGCCACCTCGTCCCCTGTCAGCAACTCGTGGGGAACCTCGCAGGCATCCAGGGCGGCGGCGTGGGCCGCCACGTCCGGTCCCCGGTCGAGGCCGCCGGTGGGCACCAGCAGGCGCCGGCCGGCCGCCCGCTGCAGAGCCTCCCAGTCCGCGCGTGCCGCCAGCGCGAGCTCGACGTAGCGCGGTTGCGGATAGGAGAGACGGAAGATGCGCGACGTGCCGTGGGAAGAGCCGCGGTCGTGGCCGCGCTCGAAGCGCTCGAGCACGAGCACGCGCGCTCCTGCGGTCGCCGCCGCGGCCGCCGCAGCGCAGCCCATGACACCGGCCCCCACGACCACCGCGTCGTAGCTCTCAGCCCTCACGCGGCGACGATCCTAAGAGCCGCAGTGGACGCGCCCGGCGCGATCGGTGTACGCGGGCCTGGGATGCAGGATCAACGGTGGCAACGGCCGCTGATGGAAGTCGAGCGTGTCGAAGAGGTCGTCGGCGTGGCGGTCACGCTGCGTGAGGGGCGGCAGGTGGTAGAGATGCTCGAGGAAGGCGAGGAACGACGAGAACTCGTAGGTGCGGTGGGTGATCGTGCCGCCCTTGGCCCATGGCGAGATCACGATCAGAGGGACGCGAGGCCCGAGGCCCATGTCGTCGAGCATGGGGGGCCGCACGTGGTCGTAGAAACCCCCGAAGTCGTCCCACGTGAGGAAGATGACCGTGCTCATGCGATCGGGCCCTCGCAGCACCGCGTTGATCTGGCGCACGGTCCAGTTCTCGCCGGCGCATATGCTGCGCGGGTAGCCGGGCGTCGTCGGGTGGTCGTTGAGCTGACCCGGCGGTTGCAGGTAGGACACGGCGGGGAGACGGCCGTGCAATGCGTCGGGCACAAAACGCGCCGGATCGACGATGTTCTTCCAGCGTGAGGTGTCGTAGAGCTGGCGCACGGCCATGGTCTCGTTGAAGAACCCGGCCACGCCGTAGTGACGCCACGACACGCCGGCTGCCTCCAGCTCGGGGAAGATCGTCTTGAGATCCAGACAAGCGCGCACCTTGTGCAGCAGTTGCGAGAGGCTCTGCACGTCGGCGGCGCGTTCCCACGCTCGGATGTTGGGGCTGTGGCCGAGCTGGTCGAAGGTCTCGCGGGGGTCCTGGCAGTAGAGCCCGTGACCGTGGCCCGCCTCGGTCGCCTGGTTGGACACGACCCGATCCGAGCTCGCCGCGATCGTATAGAGGTGCTCGGGCACGGTGGGCCCGTACATCGACGAGAACATGTGGTCCGCGAGCTCGTAGTGGCGCGCATAGGTCCAGTAGGCGGGGATCTCCTTCCTGCGGAACTGCGTGTAGCCGGTCAGGTCGGAGCCGCTGCTCACGCGGTCGAAGGCGTCCATGCGCCCGCCGTCGACCGCGATCAACCCGTTGAAGAAGTCGTGGCCGAGGTCGTGGGGGTAGATATCTGGGGCCCGTCGCAGCGGTATCCGGCGCCCATCCGACAGCAGCCCGGTGGTGGCGCCGTCGGCCCCGGGGAAGCGGCCGAAGAGGTTGTCGAAGGTGTGGTTCTCCTTGACGATGAAGACCACGTGGCGGATTGGGGTCCCGGTCGGTGGCGCGGCGCGGCTGAGATGTGAGTGATGGTCGCTTCGCGCTCCGGGGCTGCGGAAGCTCGACGAGCTCCCGCGACCCGATCCGATGCAGGCGGACGACAGCAGCGCAACGGCGATCAACGTGGCGCAGAGCGACGTTGCCGAGGGCCGCGCGACCATGGCGCCGCAGTATAGAGATCGCCGCTCTCCCAAGCCCACCTGGATGCAGGTTGCCTTTCCACAGTCCGCCACGCAGGTTGTCTTCCCGCGGTCCGCCGCTCGTCGCGTCGGTGCCTGGGCCTTGGCCGAAGTGCCTGGGGCTTAGCGAACGAACCCGGGCCGATCGGGTCCCCCTCAGCCCGGCAATCGGCGTCCGTTGCCCCCAGCCCGCCGGCCGCCGCCCGCAGATCGGAGGTCTTCCCGATCTAGGATGCTCGGATGGACCTCATCGTCGAGTTCCTCAGGCACAACACAATGATGAATCGGCGCTTGCTCGAAGCGTGCCGGTCGCTGTCCACCGAGGAGCTCGGCACCTCGCTCCCAGGGACCTATGGGAGCATCGCTGCGACCCTGGTGCACGTCGCCGACGCGCAGGTCGGCTACGCCGCGCGCCTGCTCGACACCCCGCGCCCGGAGGGGTTGGCCGAGCAGCCGTTCCCCGGCCTCGATGCCGTCTCCGAGCTCTTCGAGCGCGGCAACCGCGAGCTCGAGCTGGCCGCGCAGCGGGACCATGGCGATCGCGAGGTCGTGGTTACGGGCGACGACCCGCCGGGACGCTGGAGGATGCCGGTGGCACTGTTCCTGCTGCAGGCGGTGAACCACGCAACCGAGCACCGCAGCCAGATCGCCACGACCCTCACCCACCTGGGCGTGCAGCCGCCGGAGATGGACGGCTGGACCTACTTCTTCGACGCCGGCCTCATGATCCCGGTGTGACCGGCCCTGCATAGCCGGCTCGGCCGGCGCGGAAGGTCGAGGCGTATGCTGCCGGCTGTGCCTGGGTGACGCTGGACGGCCGGCAAGCAGATCCGGACCCGGTGCGACGACCGGTCGCCGGGATCTGGATGCGTACGACGGGTGGGGCAACGGCGACTCGTCCGCCTCGGTGTCGGCGCGCGAGCGCCTCCTTGCAGGGTTGTCGACGTGAGCGGAGACACCCGATCTTTCGAGGAGGGCCGATGAAGCGCCACAACATCGAATCAGTGCTCGGTTTCCTTGACGCCGTCCGCAGACGAGACCGCGAGGCCGCCACCGCCTGCCTACATCGCGAGATCGTCTGGCAGGGGATCGCCCCCGAACTCGTCTGTCGCACGCCCGACGACGTGCTCGATGTCTTCTTCGATCGCCGCGACCGGGACATCGACATCGATCGACTCGAGCTAGTCGGCACCGAGAGCGGAGCCGTCTTTGCATTCCATCGCCCTGGCACGTGGGAGCTTGCCGGGATCGAGGTTCGGGGCGCGATCTATCACGCGGCCGCGATCGAGGACGGACGGATCATGAGGATCGAGGACCATCTCGACCGCGACGAGGCGCTGAAGGCGGTCGGTGCCTAGACGGGCCGGCACCGTTGGGACCCGTGACGACGGCCCTTGTGGTGCTCGCTGGTAGGGTCGGGCCGCGTGGCCAGGGAGGTAGAGCTGCGGCGCCACACCGACGCCGATGGCGACGTTCTCACCGACGAGGGCGTGGCTGCGGCGCTCGACATCGGTGCCCGCCTGCGGGGCGGCTACGAACTCGCGGTCTCCACCGGAGCCCATCGTGCCACCCACACGCTCGCCTGCTTCCTCGCCGCGCTCGGCGAGCGCGTACCGGGCGGCGTGGTGGTCGAAGCCGGTCTGCGTTCGCAGCTCGAAGACCGCTGGCGTGCCGCTTACCGGCAGGCGGGCAGTGGCAGCCTCGATGCGCTGCGCGACGCCGATCCAGAGCTCGTCGCCGAGGACTCGGAGCGGCTCGCGGCCGCCCTCCGCCGGGTCCTCGACCGCCTGTCCGAAGGCGGCCGTGCTCTGGTGGTGGGCCACAGCCCGACGAACGAGGCCGCGGTCTTCGGTCTCACGGGCGAGATCACACCGCCGCTGGGCAAGGGGGCCGGTGTGCTGCTTGTCGCCGAGGGCGAGGGGCGCTACCGCATCGCACCCGCCGACTGACCGGAGGGTGTGGGCGAACCGAGGGGCACAGGGCATACCCGCCGCAGAAGAGGATCTCGGGCTCGCGCGCCTCGGTAACGAAGGGAGGCAGCCTCTTAGCTGACCTTGGGGATCTTGAACTCGATCGCTCCTACCCGGGTGTCCCAGGCACGGCTGCGCCGGCCGCTGCGGCAGGCGACCCGGTCAGGGCTGCGCTCGTGAGTCAGAGCCCCGATCTGGGCGGAGACCTCCGCCTCCGTCGGGGCCTGGGCGAGGATCCCTATCCCCTCCTTGAGGACGTTGTCCGCCTCGAGCAGCTTGCCAACGAGTGACGTCCATGCAGGTATTGGGGCATTGCCACCTCCTCATGCGTGCCCGAGCAACTGCATCGAGAGAGGGCGATGGCCCCTTCATTCAGAATGACCGCAACCCAGGACCCCAGTACGTTGTCGGAGGCTGACGCGCCGCCGCGCCCACCAACGCGGTGTATGAGAACCACCGCGTCATCCGCTGTACCGATTCTCTAACTCGCCGCCTCGGGCTCCTTCCTCACCTCCTCCGAATCCTCGACCGCTTGCCTCTCGATCACGTTGATGCGCGCCTTGGCAAGAGACTCGACCGACACGTAGCGACGCGCCACCATGCGCAGGAAGCTCAGCCACCCGGCGGCGTCCTCGGCGGTGACACCGTCGAGCCCCAGGACCCCGGATGCCGGCACGGTTAACCCCGATCGCCTTGACGACCGACACCGACACGATCCGGCCGTCCTCCCTAACCTTCTCGGTATGGGCGTCGAACCACACGTAGGCGTAGGGCGCCCCGTCGAGCGGTCGCGACCGGAACGCCTCGACGATCTGATCGAGCTCCTTGGCGAGCTTGGAGACCTGCGACTTGGATCGAGTCGATCCCGAGCTGCTTGACGAGCTTGTCGACCCGACGGGTGGGCACGCCGGCGAGGTAGCAGTCGGCGACGACCGAGATGAATGCCTTCTCGGCGCGCCGGCGAGGCTCGAGCAGCCAGTCGGGGACGTAGCTGCCGGATCGGAGATTGGGGATCGCAAGGTCGCGGTGCCGACCCGGGTGTCCCACCGCCTGCTGCGATAGCCGTTTCTCTTGTTGGTGCGCTCGTCGGTACGTTCGCCGTAGGCGGCGTTGCAGGCGGCGTCGGCGTCGGCCGACATGAGCGCCTCGGCCATCGACTGAACGACGTCGCGCAGCGGATCGGGGTCCGATTCCTCCAGTTGCTTGCGGAACCAGGACTGGAGGTGCAGCGACTACGCCGAGTACCTCGTCGCGGCCCCTTTGGGTGGAGAGATCGCGTCGAACGCGGCTGAAAGGGCTGGCCGGTGCGTTGTCGGTGCGGATCACGCCCCTTGCTCGCAGCTCGGCGAGGATGCTCCGATAGAGGGCGAGAAGGTCCGCCACCTCCATTCGACTCAGGTCGTGCGTGCCGGTCATGTTGCCTCCGGCACGATGGCGAGCCAGCAGACGAGGTGGACATCGTCGGACTCGATCTCGGGAAGGGGCACAGGGGGTGGCGGGGGTTCGAGGCCCAGCTCCGTGGCCAATCGCGCGATCTCCTGGGCCTGCCGGGCCGGAGCCTCGTCGGAGCCCAGCACCCGCCGGAACTGCCTGACAACTCGCTCCGGGTAGGGGGCCTGCAGCGCATCGACGAGGCGGTCGGCCTCCTCCAGCGTCATGCCGGCGGGCGTGTGGCCTCGGATCAGCTCCGCCGCGCGATGCATGGCGGGAGGTACGGGCGCGACCAGGTTCGCCGGGTCGCTGGCGCGGTTCCAGGTCGTGACGATGCTGTCCCGGGCGTGCTCCCACGCGCTGAACGCGAGCGTGTAGGTCGTCTCGTCCATCACGCGCTCGGCGTCGATGCCGGCGTCGGGGCGGGCGTGGGCGAGGCAGGCGAGGGTGTCCTCGACCACGACCGGTGCCGTCGGATCGGCCATCGCCACGTAGCGGTACTGCACCTTGGGGTGGTCGGCGACGCGGGCACAGAAGACGTAGCCGCGCTCGGCCCCCGCCCTCGCCATGCCGCTTCCCGAGCTCCAGGGCAGGCGCAGGATCCGGTCCACGAGATCGGGGTTCTCGAACGCCTGGCGCAGCTCCTGTCGATACTCCTCGCCGCTCAGCGCCGCCCCGGCCACCCCGCCCCGCTCGAAGAGCGTCGCGTCCTCCTCGCGCAGGCGGTCGATCTCCTCACGGGTCTCGGTGAAGGTGACCTCCTCGATACGGCTACCCGGCAGGACCTCACCCCCGATCCCGACACTCGCCGCGGCCTGCTTGATCTTGTGATGGAGACGCTCTTCAAGACCGAGCAGCTCTTCGAGCCTGTCATCGGGAAAGAAGCAGCGCAGGAACACCTCCTTGTGTAGGGAGCCGATGCGGTCGATGCGCCCGTGGCGCTGCACGAGACGCATCGGGTTCCACGGGAGGTCGTAGTTGATGATGTGGCGGGCCTGCTGGAGGTTGACACCCTCAGAGAGGACGTCCGTCGCGACGACGATGTCGTAGAGGTCCTCATCCCTACCGGACGGCGGGTCCGTCGTCTTCGGGGCGAACCCCCAGAGGGCGTCCTCCTTTCCACCATGCGTGCCGGAGGTAGCCGCGATCCGGCCCCGGTAGGCCGCGAGACGATCATCTTCCTCGACGACCTTGCGCAAGAAGTCGACTATCCAGTCCACACTGTCGGTGAAGTAGCTGAAGATCAGCACCTTGCGCATGTCGCGCACCTGATCGGCGCCGATGCCCTCGGCCTCGGCTTCGGCGGCGATAGCAGCGAGCTCGTCGGCGAGCGCGATGAGCTTGGGGTCGTGCTCCGGCGCAACCTTCTCGGCTTCCTGAGCGAAGGAGAGCAGGAGGTCGCGGTCGTTGGCGACGTCGGCGGCGAGGGTCTCGGTGTCGAACTCGGCGGCGTCCTCGAGTGTCGCCCCCCACTCCTGTGCAAAGTCCGCAACGCTGTCGAGATCGTCGGTATCGGTCGCCATCCACTCGGTCAGCGCTGCTCCCGTGGCGACCTTACCCTGGTCGAGAAGCGACAGGAACGCGTCGTGGCTGTCCGCCATCTTGCGGCAGGTGCGTGCGAAGGCGAAGACCGAGGACTCGAAGCGCTTGAGCATCCCCGAACGAAGCAGCCCCGCGAGCTGGATCTCATAGGCATCGGTCTCCCCGGTCAGGCGGTAGCGGGACGGCACGTAGCGTCCCAGCGTGAGGACGCTGGGATCGACCACCGACCCGCCCGCGATGGGGCCGTCGAGCGCGTGCGCGAAGCGGTCGAAGAACCCCGGCAGCACCTCGTCGAGATCGTAGGTGACCTTGCGAACCCTCGGGGTGGGGAAGACTATCGGTTGAGGTTGCCCGTCGATCACGACGGTGTCGTTGGGATAGAAGCGCTTGACGAACGGGCGGGTCCGCCTCACCGCGACCGCATCGAGGACGTCGAAGAGATGCTCGGGCGAGAGGTCGTCGGGGTTCATCGCCATCGCCCGGGCGAAGTGGTCGCGCAGGGAGCGGATCCCGACGTCGGCGAACGCAGCGTCGTTCTTGATGAAGTAGTAGAGCAACGAGTAGAGATCCCACAGGCTGTTGTTCACAGGGGTGGCGCTGAGAAGCACGAGATGCTTGGGCGGAGATCCGGCCAGCAGATGGCGCAGAGCATCGGCGCGCTGGGTGCTCGGATTGCGAACGTTCTGCGCCTCGTCGATCACGACCATGGCGTAGGCGTCTGGGTCGTATTCGTATTGGGCGTCGGTGAGCTCCTCGAAGGAGATCACCTGGACTCCCAGTTGAAAGTCGAGGAGGAACCTGCGCCACGGCCCGTCGCGCAACGTAGCCGGAGCGATAACGAGCACGCGCTGGCGCCTCTCCTGCACCGCTTGGCGGATGAGCTCACCGGCCAGGAACGTCTTGCCGAGCCCGACCTCGTCGGCGATCAGCACGCCTCGGCGCTCGGCGAGGATCCTCTTGGCGCGCCACATCCCGTCGCGCTGGAACGAGGTCAGGTGGATCTGTCCGGCGGTCTCCTCCGTGGCCTCCTGCCTGAGTTCCTCCCCGTAGCGCTCGTAGAGCATCCGCAGATAGACGACGTAGGGATGGTGCGGCTCGTAGCGGGCTTCGTAGAGAGCGGCGAGGTCGAAGGGCACGGCGCGCTCCCACAGATCTTCGAACCACGAAGACACCTGACGCACGACGTGAGGCTGATAGTGGCCGAGGTTGAGCTCGATGTTGGAGGCGAGGCCCGCGTAGGTGAAGTTAGAGCTTCCCGCGATCACGCCTTCGTCGTGGGTCGTGACGATGAACGCCTTGCCGTGCAGGAACGAGTCCTCCAGGCGGCGCACCTCGACCTTGCCCGAGCCGAGCCACTCGATCAGGCGCCTGCCCGCGGCGTCTGCCTCGGTCGTGAACCCGAGGAGGTCGCGGTCCTCCTCCAGGGTGCGGGCGTGGCCCTCGAGCGACTTGCGCATCATGGCCCGCGCCGCGCGCGCCGGGGTCGGTGAATCCTTGAGCCTGCGCACCGCGCGCTCGGGCCACTGCGGCTCCGCCCCCAGCAGGATGCGCACCTTCCTGACGTGCTCGAGCTCGTCGGCCAGCAGCCCGTAGCCTCCGAGGTTGAAGTAGGCGGTGGCGATGGCGAGCTCGGGGGGTTCCGCCTGGGTCTTGCGCAGGAACGCGAGGTGGGCGTTGATGGCGTCGGCGACTCGCTCGCCGGCCCGGTTGGTGGCGAACTCCGGCTTGATGTCGGTCATGGTGTAGCCCCCACCTCGCTCAGGTCGCGGTAGTGATACAGGATTGC
>CADDZG010000092.1 GCA_902812355.1 Actinomycetota bacterium
CCACGACGTCGTGTGGTTGCGGGTGTCGGCCTCCGAGGCGGTGGCCAGGGCCGGGGACGCCGGCGACCGCCCCCTGCTCGCCACCGACCCGTCCGGGCTGCTCGCGGCTCGCACGCCCGTCTATCGCAGCACCGCCGGCATCGTGGTCGACACCGACGGGCGCAACCCCGATGCCGTGGCCGACGAGGTGTGCGCCCGGCTCGGCCATCCGGTGGCGGTGCCGGTGCGGTCTCCGGGCGGATGCTACGACGTCGTCGTGGGCCCGGGCTTGAGGGCACGGGCTGCGCTGCTCGCCCCGCCCCCCGCAGACGCAGAGCGCTGCTTCGTGCTCACCCATCCGGAGCTCGAAGATCTCGCCGGGCCGGTGGCCGCGTCCTACCGGCAGGCCGGGCTCGCGGTCGAACGGCTCCCGGTGCCCGAGGGTGAGCGGGCGAAGTCGCCGCGCGTCGCGGTCGCGCTGCTGCGCGCCCTCGCACGCGCCGGCGCCCACCGTCACGACCTCGTGGTGACGGTCGGGGGCGGGGTGATCACCGACCTCGGCGGCTTCGTTGCCTCCGTGTACATGCGCGGCGTCGCCGTGATGCACGTGCCCACAACCCTGCTCGGACAGCTCGATGCGGCGATCGGCGGCAAGACCGGCCTCGACGTGCCCGAGGGCAAGAACCTGATCGGCACCTACCACCAGCCGGGGGCGGTGCTGTGCGACGTCGATGCACTGCGCGGGCTACCCGCCCCCGAGCTGCGCAGCGGGCTCGCGGAGGCCGTGAAGTACGGGTTCGTGGCCGAGCCCGGCCTGCTCGACGGCCTGATGCACGAGGCCGGCGCCCTGGTGGCGGCGGAGCCACGGGCCTGTGCGGCGCTGGTGGCGCGCTGTGTCCGCATCAAGGCCGGCGTGGTCGCCGCGGACGAGCGCGAGACGGGGGAGCGCGCCGTGCTCAACTACGGGCATACCTTCGCCCACGCGATCGAGGCCGCCACCGGTTACCGCCGCTTCCGCCACGGCGAGGCGGTGGCGCTGGGCATGGTCATGGCCGCTCATCTCTCGCAGCGCCTGGGGCTCGCTCCCACGGGTCTCGCCGAGCAACACGTCGCCGCGCTGCGCGCCCTCGGGCTTCCTGTGCGAGCATCGCTGAGGGCGGATGCGCTGGCCGAGGCGTGGCAGCGCGACAAGAAGTACCGGCGCGGCGTGCGCTTCGTGCTCCTGCGGGAGCCGGGACGTCCGGTCGTCGGGGTACGGGCGCCGCAGGAGGAGGTCATGGCGGCAGTCGGTGAGGTGATCGACGGTTGAGCACGGCGCGCTTGCCGACGGTGCTGGTGGTGCACGGTCCCAACCTCAACCTGCTCGGACGCCGGGAGCTCGACGTCTACGGTCCCCTCACGCTGGCCGAGGTCGACGATCGCATCCGGGCCGAAGCCGCCGAGCTCGGGCTGGCCGTCGACATCCACCAGACGGCGCGCGAGGGAGCGATCGTCGAGCTGCTGCACGACGGCGTCGATCGCGTCGCCGGCGCGGTGGTCAATCCCGCCGCCTACTCGCACACGAGCCGGGCGATCGCCGACGCGATGCGCGCGGTGCCCTACCCGGTGATAGAGGTGCATCTGTCTAACATCCACGCTCGCGAGCCTTGGCGGCACGTGTCGGTGACGGCAGAGGCGGCCACCGCCCTGATCGCCGGACTCGGAGCCCTGTCGTACACGTTGGCCCTGCGAGCGTTGCAGGCGATGATCGGAGGTTGAGATGGCTCAGCGCGAGAGGATCGATCGGGTCGTGACGGCGCTCGACGAGCACGGGATCGACGCGCTGCTCGTCACCGGGCTCGTCAACGTGCGTTACCTGACGGGCTTCTCCGGCACCAACGGCCAGGTCCTGATTCGGCGCAACGGCGCGACCTTCCTGTCCGATCCGCGCTACGAGGCGCGCGCCGGGGATCTCGTGCAGGGCGCCGACATCGTGATCTATCCCGACCGCCTCACCGACGTCCTGCCCGGGCTGCTCGACGGCGTGGCCCGGCTCGGTTTCGAAGCCGGTTCGGTCACGGTCGCGTCGCGCGACCGCCTCGCCGAGGCCCTGGAGGGGATCGAGCTCGTCGCCACCGACGGCATCGTCGAGGACATGCGCCGGGTCAAGGATCCCGCCGAGCTCGAGGCGATCAAGGCCGCGGTCGCCCTCACCGACGACGCCTTCTCTTGGATCGTGCAGCGACTGGCCCCCGGCATGACCGAGCGCCAGGTGGCCCTCGATCTCGAGGTGCACATGCGCAGCGCCGGTGCCGACGGCGTGGCCTTCGAGCCGATCGTGGGCTCGGGCCCCCTGTCGGCGCACATCCACCACAGCCCGAGCGACCGGTCCTTCGACAAGGGTGACCTCGTCCTGCTCGACTTCGGCTGCCGCGTCGGCGGCTACTGCTCGGACCTCACCCGCACCGTCGTGCTCGGTTCCGCCACCGACGAGCAGCGCGCCCTGTACGACCTCGTCGCCCGGATGCAGGCGGCGGGGATCGATGCGCTGCGCGCCGGGGCGTCGGGTGTCGAGGTCGACGCCGCGGCACGCAGCCTGGCGGAGGAGGCCGGTCACGCGGAACGCTTCGGTCACGGCCTCGGTCACGGCGTCGGCCTCGACGTGCACGAGGCCCCGCGTCTCGCCCGCACCTCCGAGGACACCCTGCGGGCCGGCGAGGTGGTGACGGTCGAGCCCGGCGTGTACCTGCCCGGCAGCGGGGGGATCAGGATCGAGGACTGCGTTCTCGTGGCCGACGAGGGCGCCGAGGTGCTGTCGGCGGCGCCCAAGGCGGACCTGATCGAGCTGTGAGGAGACCATGATGATCTCGACCAACGACATGCGACCGGGCCACACGCTCGAGCTCGACGGCGAGCTGTTCACGATCGTGGATTACCAGCACGTCAAGCCAGGCAAGGGCCAGGCCTTCGTCAAGACCAAGATCAAGAACGTCCGCAGCGGCGCAGTGCTTGAGCGCACCTTCCGGGCCGACGAGAAGGTCAACCTCGCGGTCCTCGACAAACGCGAGATGCAGTACCTCTATCCCGACCAGGCGGGACTGGTGTTCATGGATCAGGAGACCTACGACCAGGTGCACGTCGATCCCGAGCTGCTCGGCCGGGCGCGCGACCTGCTCACCGACGGCACCGTGTGCATCGTGTCGGTCTACGACGGCAGACCGGTGGCCGTCGAGGTCCCGCCCACCGTGGTGCTGGAGGTCACCGACACCGAGCCCGGGCTCAAGGGGGACCGGGTGGCCGGCGCGCTCAAGCCGGCGACGGTGGAGACCGGCGCCACCGTACAGGTGCCGCTGTTCGTGGACAAGGGCGACCGCATCAAGGTCGACACGCGCACGGGCGAGTACAGCTCACGGGCGTGACGGGGTCATGAGCAGGTCGCGCCGGCTGGCGCGCGAGCTGGCGCTGGACGTGCTTTACGAGGCCGAGATCCGTGACCTGTTGCCGCTCGACTGCCTCGAGCTACGCCGGCGACAGGGCTGGGTGACGGGTGAGGACGACGACGCCGGGGTGAGCGTGCACGTGCCCCGGCAACCCGACGACGAAGCCCTCGCCTACGCCCGCACCCTGATCGAGGGGGTGCAGAGCCACCAGGCGGACATCGACGCGATCATCACCACGCACGCGGACCGCTGGGCGCTCAAGCGCATGCCGGTGATCGACCGCAACCTGCTGCGGATCGGCCTGTTCGAGTTGCTGTGGCGTCCCGACATCCCCGTCGCGGTGGTGATCAACGAAGCGGTCGAGCTCGCCAAGTCGCTGTCGACCGAGGACTCCGGGCGCTTCGTCAACGGCCTGCTCGGCCGGGTGGCGCGCGAGCGCAGCCGCTGATCCCCGACGTGCACCGGCGGGGGCCCGGCCCCCGCCGGTGCAGGCGGTCGGTCGGAGATGCGCTAGGGCAAGACCCGGATGTGGATGTCCATCATCGGGCCGTGCACGTTGCACAATCCGTGGAAGCGCCCGACGTGCTTCGCCTTGTAGGTGAAGTGGTCCCTGAACGGGTATGACACGCCGTCGGCCGGGTTGGGCTTGATCAGGATCCCCGAGTTGCGCACTTCGTGGCGCGACAGCACGTGGCTGTCGGTGGCCTTGGTGACGTTGGGGTTGAGGTCGATCCGGAAGTCCATCGGCGAGGCGCAGTCCGCCGGGCTCTGGGCCGGCTTGTCCTTGCCCGTCTGCTCGCACACGGTTGCGATGAAGGGTCTGGCGGCGCTGCGGGTGAACGGGAAGGTGAGGTTGTGGATCTCCATCGACCCCACGACCGTGATGCGGTCGCCCTTGTGCACCCGCAGGGTGCGGTCGAGGAACTCGTCCGCCGATACGCCCCCGACCACGGCCCCCGCGTGGATCCACCAGTGGACGTGACCGTCGTCCATGCGCTGGCGGCGCACCCTCTGGACCTTGGCGTCGGCCGCCGGCCCGTCGACGTGCTTGGCGTGGCCGATCTCGGCCTGGGCGTCGGCGAGGACCTGGGACGGGCTCTGGATCTTGGTCCCCGGCGGCATGACGTACAGGTGCATCTCCATTCCCGGGTGCAGCAGGCATAGCACGGAGTACTCACCCGGCGGCGTGGCGGGATCGACGTTGACCGTGAAGGTCGGCTGGTCGCTCGGGTTGGAGAACTGGATGCCGCTGTTGACCACCCCGGTGCCGTCGAAGGAGCAGGTCGGCGAGGGCGGAGGTCCGCACGGGGCCGCCACCTGGGGATTGATGACGAGGTTGTGGTCGTCGCCCCCCAGGGTCGTGTCCTTGACGAACAGCCGGTAGTCGCCGCCCTTGCCCTGGTGCACGGTGCGCCAGTGGTGCGCCCGGCGGGCGTCGACCAGGGTCGCGGTGTGCGGGCCTTCGACGCCGTTCCACTCGAAGCGGATCGTGTCGCCGGCGTGCACCGCCAACGAGCTCGGGAAGAAGCGCATGAAGTCCCACATCTCGCCCTTGGGCGGCTTGGCGTCGACCTTGACCACGTAGGTCGCGCCGGCGGCATGGCCGGCGACCGGGTGCAGCGCTACCACCAGCGACGCCGCCAAGGCCACCGCCAGTGCTAGGGCGAGCGCGCGTCGGCGCCCGGGCGCGCCGACGGATGTCCTTGGGTCCATAGTCCCTCCCTCCCGGGGTCCGCTCCGAACCCCTCGCTAGGCGCGCGCCGCCGCGATCCACCCCCTGCGGGCCCACACGCTGTCACGTGGCCGCGCCCGCCGCCACCCGCTTCGCCTGTGTAACTTCGTAAGTGTGTGATGATGTAATCGCGCTGCGCTATACTTCGACGCAACCGCTGGAGGTGAGACATGGGCGCAGACGTGCAGGCGTGGTTGCTGGGGCGGCTGCCGGACGACTGGTTCGTCGAGCCGCCGCAGATCGAAGCCGACCGGGACGAGATCGTCGTCACCGGCAGGCTGGCCGAGCCCGAGGTCGAAGGGGATGCTGAGGCACGCCGGGCGGCGTGCCGCGGACGCATCCGCCGCTTCCGCGAGGAGACGCGCGGCCGGCGCATGGCGATCGCCCGTGAGGCGGAGGCTGCGTTCGGCCGCAAGCTGTCGTGGGCGGCGCGCTGCGGCGACGAGCACGAGCGCTTCACCCACCTCAGCCTCCCGGTGATGACCCGTCTTCGGATGCCGGAGCGCAAGGTGCTCGACACCCTCGTCGACGCCGGGGTGGCTCGCAGCCGCAGCGAGGCCCTGGCGTGGTGCGTCGCCCTGGTGGGGCGCCACGAGGCGGACTGGCTCGCGGACCTGCGCAGCGCGCTCGAGCAGGTCGCAGAGGCGCGTCGACGCGGGCCGGCCGCCGGCTGATCCTCCGGCCGCGGCGGCCGACCCGGTGTTAGGGTCTGCCCGCAGGTTCCTTTAAAGCCGGCCCCGCGAGGCCGGGAAGGAGTGGACATGGGTGGCGAACCTCTCGGCACCGGGTCCGCGGTGCCCCGGGGACGGCGGCGGGGTGTCCCCGACGGTGGTCCCTTCCGGGTCAAGGCCCGCGTCATGGAGCCGGACGACATGCGCCGGGCCCTCGTACGCATCGCCCACGAGATCGTCGAACGCAACAAGGGCACCGACGGGCTCGTGCTGATGGGCATCCGCACCCGTGGCGCCCCCCTCGCGCAACGTTTGCGCGACGCGATCGCCTCGTTCGAGGGCGTGCAAGTGCCGGTGGGGGCCCTGGACGTGTCTCTGTATCGCGACGACGTCGGCTTGCGCGGCCCGCGCGGGCTCGAGGCGACCACGGTGCCGGGCAACCTCGACGCACGCATCGTGGTCCTGGTCGACGATGTGCTCTACACCGGGCGCACGATCCGCGCCGCGTTCGACGCCCTGCTCGACCTCGGGCGCCCGCGCGCCGTGCGTCTGGCGGTGCTCGTCGATCGCGGGCACCGGGAGCTGCCCATCCGGGCCGATTTCGTTGGCAAGAACCTGCCCACGGCCACTTCGGAGGTGGTGCGCGTGCGGGTCGCCGAGATCGACGGCGAGGACGCGGTGCTGATCGGTGAGGGCGCAGGGGAGGCGACCGGGTGATACCGCAGCACCTGCTGTCGATCGACCAGCTCGACGAGACCGCCATCACCCGCATCCTCGACACCGCCCGGGGTCTGCGCAGCGTGACCGACCGCCCCCTCAAGAAGCTGCCCACGCTGCGCGGACGGACCGTGTGCAACCTCTTCTACGAGCCCTCGACCCGCACCCGGGTGTCCTTCGAGCTTGCCGCCAAGCGCCTGTCGGCCGACGTGATCAACTTCCAGGCCGACGCCCGGTCGTCGGTGAGCAAGGGCGAGTCCCTCAAGGACACAGCGTGGACGCTCGAGGCCATGGGGGTCGACGCGCTGGTCGTGCGGCATCCGTCGTCGGGTGCGGCCGCGCAGCTGTCCCGTTGGGTCCGCGCCAGAGTGATAAACGCCGGCGACGGCCGGCACGAGCACCCGACCCAGGCGCTGCTCGACCTCTTCTCGATGCGCGAGCGCTTCGGCACCCTCGCCGGGCTCAAGGTCGTGATCGTCGGCGACATCGCCCACAGCCGGGTGGCGCGCTCCAACGTCAAGGGACTCGTGACGATGGGCGCGGACGTGACTCTGGTGGGGCCCCCGACGCTGGTGCCCCCGCAGGTCGAGTCGTGGGGGGCCAAGGTGAGCTACGACCTCGACGCGGTGCTCGACGACGCCGACGTCTGCTACCTCCTGCGGGTACAGCGCGAGCGCCTCGGGGCCCCCGCCTTCCCCACATTGCGGGAGTACGCCGCCCTATGGGGCCTCGACCGCGCCCGGGCGGCGCGGCTCAAGCCCGATGCGTTGGTTATGCACCCCGGACCGATCAACCGCGGCGTCGAGATCGCCGCCGACGTCGCCGACCTGCCGCGCGCCGTGATCCTCGAGCAGGTCGCCAACGGCGTGGCGGTACGGATGAGCCTGCTGTACCTCATGCTCGGTGGCGCCGAGGAGCCGCCGGGGGGCGGGCGATGACCGACTACCTGCTGCGGGGCGGTCGGGTCGTGGACCCCGCGGGGGGCCAGGACCGGCGCGCCGACGTGCTCGTGTCCGGCGGCGTCGTGACCGCGGTCGGCGAGCGGCTCGGCGGGTCCGGTGCCACGGTGCTCGACTGCACCGGGGCGGTCGTGGCGCCGGGCCTGGTCGACCTGCATGCTCACTTGCGGGAGCCCGGGCGCGAGGACGAAGAGACGATCGCCACCGGCTCGGCCGCAGCCGCCGCCGGGGGCTACACCGCGCTCTGCGCCATGCCCAACACCGATCCCGTGGCGGACAACGCCGCGGTGGTGGAGAAGGTGTGGGCGCTGGGGGCGCAGGTGGGGCTGGTGGACGTGGTTCCGGCCGGGGCGCTGACCCGCGGGCGGCGCGGCGAGGAGATGGCCGATCTCGGCGAGATGGCGCGCTGTGCGGCCGGGGTGCGCCTGTTCACCGACGATGGCGCCGCCCTGTCCGACTCCCTGCTCGCCCGCCGCGTGATGGAGTACCTCGTCGCCTTCGATGCGATCTACGCGGAGCACTGCGAGGACGAGGCGCTGGTTGCCGGGGGCCACATGCACGAGGGCGAGCGCTCGGTGGCCCTCGGGCTCGCCGGGCGTCCGTCCGAGGCCGAGTTCCTGATCGCGGCGCGCGACATCGCGCTCGCCCGGTTGACCCGCTGCCGGCTGCACCTGCTGCACGTCTCCGCCGCCGAGACGGTCGAACTCGTGCGCCGCGCCAAGGCCGAGGGTCTGCGGGTCACCGCCGAGGCGACCCCGCATCACCTTGCCCTGACCGACGCCGCGTTGGCGTCCTACGACACCAACGCCAAGGTCAACCCGCCGCTGCGCACCGAGCGGGACAGGGCGGCGCTGGTGGCCGGGGTCGCCGACGGAACGATCGACGCGATCGCCACCGACCACGCGCCGCATGCCCTCCAGGAGAAGGAATCGGAGTTCACCCTCGCCCCTGCAGGGATCGTCGGGCTCGAGACCGCACTGTCGCTGACCCTCACGACGCTCGTCGCCCCCGGTCTGCTGACCCTCCGCGACGCGCTCGAACGCCTGTCCACGGCTCCGGCGCGCATCCTCGGGCTCGAGGGTCACGGGGGGCCGATCGAGCCCGGCCGCCCCGCCAACCTCACGGTGTTCGACCCCGCGGCGACCTGGGTGGTGGAGCCGCAGCGACTGCACTCGCGCTCGGTCAACACCCCCTTCGCAGGGTGGGAGCTGAGCGGCGTCGTGCGGCACACGCTGCTGCGGGGCCGCCCGACCGTGCGCGACGGCGAGCTGGTCACGGAGGTGATGGTGTGAAGGGGCTGCTGGTGCTCGAAGACGGCACCACCTTCGAAGGCGAGGGTTTCGGGGCGGCCGCCACCGTCGTCGGAGAGGTGTGCTTCAACACCTCGATGGCCGGCTACCAGGAGGTCCTGACCGATCCGAGCTACCACGAGCAGATCGTGACCATGACCGCGGCCGAGGTCGGCAACACCGGCACCAACGATGCCGACGACCAGTCGCGCCGGCCGTGGGTCGCAGGCTTCGTCGTCCGCGAGCTGTCGCCGGTGGTGTCGTCGTGGCGGGCCGAGGACGACCTCGACGGCTACCTGCGCCGCCACGGCGTCCCCGGCGTGGCCGAGATCGACACCCGGGCCCTGACCAGGCGTCTGCGCGACCGGGGCGCGCAGCGCGGTGCGCTGTCGACCGAGATGGACGATCCCGCCGAGCTCGTGCGCCGGGCGCGTGCCTGGCCGGGGCTCGTGGGCCGCGACATCGCCGGCGAGGTCTCCACCCCCGAGCCCTACACATGGGGGCTCGAGGACGTCCGGCGCCGGCTGCGCGGCGGCCACGCCGCGGGGGCCGAGCGCGGGCTCCCGGAC
>CADDZG010000093.1 GCA_902812355.1 Actinomycetota bacterium
ACCCGCCTGGCCCAGGAGATCCGGGCCGCCGGCGGCGACGACGGCAACGGCGGCGGGGTCACCGTGCGCAAGGGGGCGGCGCGCCGGGCCCCCCTGCAGATCTCGATGGGGCCGCCGAAGGGCTGAGGCGAATGCCGCGGCACCGGCAGCCGGTGCCGCTCCATGATCAGCGGGCCGCTACCATCGACCGGCCGCGGCCCCGGACCACGGGAGGGCGATGTGACTGAAGGCGACGGTGGCGTGAAGTTCTATCGCCGCGGCGATGCCCCCGAGGGTGCGCTGCAGGGCGAGACGGTCGGGGTGATCGGTTACGGGAACCTCGGCCGGTCGATGGCGCTCAACCTGCGCGACTCGGGCGTGGACGTGCGCGTGGGCAACATCGACGATCCCTACCGAGCCGTGGCCGCGCGCGACGGCTTCGAGCCCGTGCCGATAGCCGACGTCGCTGCGGCCTGCGACATCCTCTACCTGCTGATCCCCGACGAGGTCATGGACGACGTGTACCGCGACGAGGTCGCGCCGGGGCTTGCCGCCGGCAACGCCATGTGCTTCGCCTCGGGCTATGCGCTCGCTTACGGGCTCGTGCCGCCGCCGCCCGAGGTCGACGTCCTGCTGCTGGCGCCCCGCATGCTCGGGGAGGAGGTCCGCCACACCTACGAGTCGGGCGACGGCTTCTTCACCTACGTGTCGGTAGAGCAGGACGCCACCGGACGGGCGTGGCAGCGGCTGCTCGGTCTCGCCGACGCGGTCGGCTCCCTGCGCAAAGGTGCGATGCAGCTGTCGGCGGACAAGGAGGCGACCCTCGACCTTTTGATCGAGCAGACGGTCGGGCCCTACCTCGGCACCGCGATCCAGCTCGCGTTCCAGCTGGGGGCCGACGCCGGTCTGCCGCCGGAGGCCTTGGTGCTCGAGATGTACATGTCGGGCGAGATGGCTCGCACCTTCCAGACCTTCGCCGAGGAGGGCTTCTATCGCTCGACCACGTGGCACGGCGCGGTCGCGCAGTACGGCGGCTTCTTGCGCACGCTGTCCCTGGACCGCGAGGCGATGGCCCGTCACTTCGCAGAAACGCTGGAGGACATCCGCAGCGGCGGTTTCGCCAAGCGTTTCCACGACGAGAAGCAGGCGGGTTACCCGACGCTGCAGGCAATCGCCGGCATCACCTCGGGCGACGATCCGATGACCGCCGCCGAGCAGCGCGTGCGCGACGCCCTCGGCTGAGCGGCGAACGCGCCGCGGGGGCCGGCTCGAACCGGCCCCCGCGGGTTCGATGGGTGATGGACCTCTTACATCATGCCCATGCCGCCCATACCACCCATGTCGCCGTGGCTGTGGGCGGGAGCCTCTTCCTCCTCGGGCTTGTCCACCACCGTCGCCTCGGTGGTGAGCAGGAGGGCTGCGATCGACGCCGCGTTCTCCAGCGCCGAGCGCGTCACCCGGGCGGGGTCGACGATGCCCGCAGCGAAGAGGTCGCCGTAGCGCCCCGTGGCCGCATCGAGCCCGTGGCCGGGCTTCTCGGACAGCACGCGCTCTGCGACCACGCCGCCCTCGAAGCCGGCGTTCTGGGCGATCCAGCGCAGGGGCGCGCTCAGGGCCTCGGCGACGATGCGCGCGCCGGCGGCTTCGTCACCCGATAGTTCGAGCGCGTCGACGGCCTCGCGTGCCCGCAGCAGCGTGGTGCCGCCCCCCGCGACGATGCCCTCCTCGACTGCGGCACGTGTGGCGCTCACGGAGTCCTCGATGCGGTGCTTCTTCTCCTTGAGCTCGACCTCGGTGGCGGCTCCGACCTTGAGCACCGCCACACCGCCCGAGAGCTTGGCGAGCCGCTCCTGCAACTTTTCGCGGTCCCAGTCGGAGTCGGTGCGCTCGATCTCGGCGCGGATCTGCTCGATCCGCCCGCGGATGTCCTCGGGGTTGCCCTGGCCCTCGACGATCGTGGTGTCGTCCTTGGTCACCACGACCTTGCGGGCCGAGCCGAGCAAATCGAGGGTGGTGTTCTCGAGCTTGAGCCCGATCTCCTCGCTGATCACCTGGCCCCCCGTGAGGATCGCCATGTCACCGAGCATCGCCTTGCGGCGGTCGCCGAAGCCCGGCGCCTTGACCGCAACCGCCTTGAAGGTGCCGCGGATCTTGTTGACCACGAGGGTGGCCAGGGCCTCGCCCTCGACGTCCTCGGCCACTATCAGCAGCGGCTTGCCGGTCTGCATCACCTTCTCGAGCACCGGGAGCAGATCACGCACCGAGGACACCTTGCCCTGGACCAGCAGGATCAACGGGTCCTCGAGCACCGCCTCCATGCGGTCCTGATCGGTGACGAAGTAGGGCGAGATGTAACCCTTGTCGAACTGCATCCCCTCGACCAGCTCGAGCTCGAGCCCGAGGGTGTTGGACTCCTCGACGGTGATGACGCCGTCCTTGCCGACCTTGTCCATCGCCTCGGCCACGAGCTCGCCGATCTCGGGGTCGTTGTTGGCCGAGATCGATGCGACGTGGGCGATCTGGTCGCGGCCCTCGACGTCACGGGCCTGGCTCCTGATCGACTCCACCGCAGCCTTGACCGCGATCTCGATCCCGCGCTTGAGCGCCATCGGGTTGGCACCGGCCGCGACGTTCTGCAGCCCGGACCGCACCATCGCCTGGGCCAGCACCGTCGCCGTGGTGGTGCCGTCGCCGGCGACGTCGTTGGTCTTGGTGGCGACCTCCTTGACCAGCTGCGCGCCCATGTTCTCCCACGGGTCGTCGAGCTCGATCTCCTTGGCAATCGTCACCCCGTCGTTGGTGATCGTCGGCGCGCCCCACTTCTTGTCGAGCACGACGTTGCGGCCGCGCGGCCCGAGCGTCACCCGCACCGCGTTGGCCAGCCGGTTGACGCCCGACTCGAGCGAGCGCCTCGCCTCCTCGTCGAACCTGAGGATCTTGGGCATGAGCTGAGGCTCCTTCCTCTCACGGGGCGCGACCGCCCCTAATGCCGCCGGTGGCGGCCGATCGGGACCCCCTCGCGGAAGCACAGGGGACGAGCCCCTGTGCCCCGCTACGGGATCTTGATTGTCTGGATCTGGACGCCGCCTACTGCTGGACGATCGCCAGGACGTCGCGCGAGGACAGGATCAGCAGGTCCTCGCCCCCGAGCTTGATCTCGGTCCCGCCGTACTTGGAGTAGATGACGCGGTCGCCCTCCTTGACGTCCATCGGGATCAGCTCTCCCGACTCGCTACGCTTGCCGGGACCGACCGCCAACACCGTACCCTCCTGGGGCTTCTCCTTGGCGGTGTCGGGGATCACGATGCCGGACACCGTGGTCTCCTCGCTCTCCTCGGGGCGAACCAGGATGCGGTCCTCGAGCGGCTTGATGGTCGTCGCAGTAGCAGTCGCCATTCCTACCTCCTGATGAGGGAACCCGGACCTACGCTTAGCACTCCTGCTGTCCGAGTGCTAATGGTACCCCGCCGCGCCGGTCGGCGCAACCGCTCGCTACAACGCCAGCGGGAGGTTGGGATCGGGGGACGCCTCGAGCGACGTGGTGAGCCCCCGGCGCAGCATCGCGGTACCGCAGGCGGCGATCATCGCGGCGTTGTCGGTGCACAGGCTCATCGGCGGCACGAACAGGGCGACCCCGCGCTCCTCGCAGGCGCGCTGCAGCCCCGAGCGCAGGCCCGAGTTCGCCGCCACCCCGCCGCACAGCAGCAGGCGCCGGGCCCCCACGTGCTCGACCGCAGCCATCGTCTTGGCCACCTGGGTATCGACCACCGCCTGCTGGAACGACGCCGCGATGTCCTCGACCGGCACCGGCCGTCCCGCCGCCTCGAGGCTGCGCACGTGGTTGATCACCGCGGTCTTGAGGCCCGAGTAGGACACGTCGAAACCGGGCCGATCGGCCATCGCCCGTGGGAAGGCAACCGCCTGCGCGTCGCCGAGCAGGGACAGGCGGTCGATCTCGGGCCCGCCGGGGTAGCCGAGCCCGAGGAAGCGAGCGACCTTGTCGAAGGCTTCGCCGGCGGCGTCGTCGATCGTCTGGCCGAGCAACGAGTACTTGCCGTGGTCGGCGACGTCGACGACCATCGTGTGCCCTCCCGAGATGATCAGCGCTACGGCCGGAAACGTCGCCTCGGGGTGGACGAGCAGGTTCGAGTAGATGTGGCCTTCGAGGTGGTTGACCCCAACGAAGGGCACCTCGAGCACCGCGGCGATGGCCTTGGCCTCGGCCACACCCACGAGCAGCGCACCGATCAGTCCCGGGCCCAGCGTCGCCGCCACCGCATCGAGGTCCCAGAAGGTCACCTCCGCATCGCGCAGCGCCTGGGCGATCGCGGGGGTGAGCGCTTCCACGTGAGCGCGCGCCGCGATCTCGGGCACCACACCGCCGTACTCGCCGTGCAGATCGGTCTGGGACGCGATCACGTTGGAGAGGATCTCGCGCCCCCCCTTCACCACCGCGGCCGAGGTCTCGTCGCACGACGTCTCGATGCCGAGCACGAGCGTGTCCTCGTCCCAGTCCCCGACGGGCTCGCGTCGCACCTCCGGACGCACCGCGGTGACCGTGTCAGCCATCCTGCCCCTGCTTGAGCGCGGCGTCTATCTCGGCGCGGATCGCGTCGAGGCGCTTGCGGTAGTCGCTGGACAGCGTGTTCTCGGCCACCATCACGTAGGCGTCCTCGTTCGTCTCTACGTAGTAGCCCTTGCGCACGTCCACGATGCGGAAGCCGAACTTCTCGTACATCGCCTGGGCCACCTTGTTGGACACACGGACCTCAAGGGACACCACGTCCGAGCCGCGCGCCAGCGCCTCGTTGATCTGCTTGAGCAGCAGGCGCGAGCCGATCTTGCGGCCGTGGAACTCCGGATCCACCGCGATGTTGGTGATGTGGCCCTCTCGCCCGGTGACCATGAGCCCGCAGTAACCCACCACCCGTCCCTGGTAGCGGGCCACGACGTAGGAACGCGTCCCGCGCTGCGCGAGCTCGGACAGAAACAGCGACATGCTCCACGGGCGCGGGTAGACCTGCGCCTCTATCGCCAGGACTCCGCGCAGGTGCCGCCGGCGCATGCGCGTGATCTCGATGCCGTCCAGGGCGTCGGAGCCGCGCCGGCGGGCGACCGCGCTCATGCCGTCCTGCTCCCGCGGATCCGCTCCCACGCGATCGGCCGGGCCGAGCTGCGCAGGTACAGGGGCCGGACCTGGTAGAGGGGATCGAAGTCCTCGCGGAACATGCGCGGCAGGCTGAGCTCGACCAGAGACCGGGCGTCGGGGAAGGCGTCGCTCACCGTGCCGATCTCGACCCCGGCCCTCAGCTCCTCGAACACCTCGCGGTGCACGAACGCGCCGTTGCCGACCACGAGGACGTCGTCGGTCTGTGCGGCGATGCGAGCGACGAGCTGCTGGGGGCGCTCGACCATGTAGTCGCTCATGCGCTGTATGCCGCCGGGGGACGACCGGTAGAAGGCATGGAACACCTCCTCGCGGCGCGCGTCGAGCACCGCGCAGATCGTCTTGGGTGTGTAACGCACCTCGTAGGCCAGCAGATCGAGGCTCGCCATGCCCACGATCGGTACCGACAGCGACTGCGCCAGGGCCTTGGCCGTGGCGACCCCGACCCGCATCCCGGTGAACAGCCCGGGTCCGAGGCTCACCGCCACCCCCGAGAGGTTTCGGAAGCCGATGCCGGACTCGTCGAGGCAGAAGCGGATCGCCGGCAACAGGAACTCGTTGTGGGACGCGCCGCGCGACACCAGCGCGCTGGCGACGATGCCCTGCTCGCTGCCGATCGCCACGCTCGCCTGAGGGGTCGACGTCTCTATGCCGAGAACCAGCATCACGGCTCCGGTCCGGGCCGGCGGTACCTGCCATCGTCGCGCGGAGCGACGTCGGCGAGGTTCACGAAACGCGGTCCGCCGGCATAGTCGGATGCCGCATCCAGCAGGGCCTCGGCCGTGGCACGCATGCCCTCGAGCTTACGCACCCAGTCCTGCCCGTTGGGCCTGAACACGAGCTCGCGCTCGTCGGGCCGGTGGGGGCTGGTGCGGCGGATCTCGACCTGGAGGTAGCGGGGCGGCAACAGGGGTGCCACCGCATCGCCCCACTCCACGACGAGGATCGCCCCGGGATCGGCAAGCTCCTCGAAGCCAAGGTCGATCACCTCCTGGAAGGAGTCGAGGCGGTAGATGTCGACGTGGATGATGCGGTAACGCCCGGGGTACTCGTGAACGAGCGTGAAGGTCGGGCTCGTGACCGGCCGTTCGACCCCGAGCGCGGTGGCGAGGCCCTGCACGAACACCGTCTTGCCGGCCCCGAGCTCCCCCGACAGGCTGACGACGTCACCCGGCAGCAGCAGGGGTGCCAGTGCGGCACCGAGGATGCGGGTCTCTTCGGCCGAGGTCGACAGGACGGCGTAACCGGTCTGCATCAGCGTGGCGCGCAGGCACGCGCGTGGCGGGCGGGCCGCACCCGCTCCACTAGAAGAGCCCGAGCTGCTCGGCCGCGTCCGGCTCGCTCTCGGCCGGCGCCTCGTCCAACGCAGCGGGGACGGGGCTCGCTGCGGGGGTACCGTCCAGCACCGCACGCACCCGCCGGAGGTCGGCACGGATCGCGTCCACCGGGCTGAGTCCCCCGAAACGGCTACCCCGCAGGGCCGCCGCGGGATGGAAGGTCGGGATCACGGTGGCGCCGCGGCGCCGGTAGGCGTGGCCGCGCGCCCGGCTGATACCGATCGGCTGCTCGAGGATGAAGCGGGTGGCGAAGTTGCCCAGGGTCACGATCACCCTGGGCTTCATGTGCTCGAGCTGGGCCTCGAGGTAGGGGCGGCAGGCGTCGATCTCGTCGGGCAGCGGATCGCGGTTACCCGGCGGACGGCACTTGACCACGTTGACGATCGCCACCCGGGTGCGATCGAGGCCGATCTCGCCGAGCAGCGTGTCCAGGAGCTGACCGGCGGCGCCGACGAACGGCACCCCCTGGCGGTCCTCGTGGAAGCCGGGAGCCTCTCCGATGAAGAGGACGTCAGAATCGAGGTTGCCGGCCGCCCACACCACCTGGGTGCGCCCCTCGGCGAGGCGGCAGCGCGTGCATGCCAGCGCCTCCCTGCGGATCCTCTCGATGTCGGTTACCGCACCCTCGACCGCCACGCCCCGAGCGTATTAACGCTGCTCGCGGCGGTCAACCATCGCATCCGGGGGCTCGGGTCGGCATCTCACAGCACCAGGCGGCCGTCCTCCATCAGGGGGTCGCCGTCCACCGTAATGCGGCCCCCGCGGCGGAGGTCGCAGACCATGTCCCAGTGGATCGCGGAGCCGTTGCGGCCGCCGGACTCGGGATACGCCGTGCCCACCGCAAGGTGCACGGTCCCCCCGATCTTCTCGTCGAGCAGGATCTCGCCGGTGAAACCGGGGATCCCGTAGTTCGTGCCGATGCCGATCTCGCCCAGCACCCGAGCCCCCTCGTCGGTGTCCAGCGTCTGCAACAGGAAGGCCTCGTTGCGCTCCGCACTCGCATCCACCACGCGGCCGCCCTCGAAGGTCAGCCGGATGCCCTCGACCGCGACGCCGCCGTAGATCGCCGGGTAGGTGAAGCTCACGTGACCGCGCGTCGCGGTCTCTATCGGCGCGGTGAAGATCTCGCCGTCGGGGAAGTTCTCCTTGCCGTCGGCCGGCAGCCACGTGCGGCCACCGACCTCGAGGTAGAGATCTGTGCCCTCCCCCGTGATGTGGACCTCGTTGCGCCCCTGCATCCAGTCGATCAGGGCGGCGTGCCTTTCGGCCACCTTCTTCCATTCGGCCACCGGGTCGTCGGCATCCACCAGACACGCTCCGTAGTAGAGGTCCTCGTACTCCTCGAGGCTCATGTCCGCATCCATCGCCAGAGCCTCGGTGGGGAACAGCGTGACGTTCCAGCGGTATTCGCCGGCCGCGGCGCGGCGCAGGTAGATGTCGTTGAGGGGTTTGCGGGCCCGGCGGGCGATGCTCTGGCGTTCCGGATCGACGCGCGACAGCTGACGTCTGTTCGTGTCGCTTATCACGTAGATCGAGGCATCGAGGTTCTCCATCATCCAGCGGTCGGTGTCCCACACGAACTCGAGCTGATGTTGCTGGGCGAAGCGGTAGAAGAGGGGTTCGGCCGCCGGCAGCGACACCCGGATCGCGGGGTGGGCGCCCCGCTGCAGGCAGCGCCGGTAGATCGCCAGGATCAGAGGTTCGGCGACGTAGGAACCGCGTATCAACACGAGATCGTCCTTGCCGATCTCGCACGAGTAATCGACGAGGATGTCTGCGAGCCTCTCGGCGCGGTGGTCCTTCATGATCGCGATCCAGCCTTTCTCTCAACCGATCCCAGGGCATCGTCGAGCACCCCGGCGATGACCTCGTCGACGCGGCGATGCCGCTCGAGCATCGACATGTGACCACAGCCCTGGAGCTCCACGAGCTCAGCCCGAGGCAACCCCTCGGCGAGCTCGCGGGCGGCGGCCGGCACCGTGAGGCGGTCGTGCGTTCCGGCTACGACCACGGCCGGTACCGCGACCGCCTCGAGGTCGGCGGTCATGTCGAAGGTGCGGTAGGCGCGCAAAAGATCGAATAGCACATCGGTCGGGGTCTCGCTCACCATCCGGTAGGTGAAGTCGATCTGCGACGCCGACGCCCCGGGGCCGAAGGCGGCGAAGGCCACTCCCCAGAAGACCGCGTCGGAGGGGTGGGCCACGACCCGCCGCAGGCCCTCTAGCTTCGACGCGTGACGCCCGACGTAGTCGAGCGGCATGCGCGTGAGGCGCTCGAGGCGCGCCGCGGCCATGCCCCCGAGCACGGTCTCGCTCGGGGTCCGCGGCGTGGTGTTGAGCAGCACCAGGGCCTTGATCGTCGAGCCCACGAGATCGGGGCGATCGCGGCACAGCTGCAGGGCGATCATGCCGCCGATCGAGTGCCCCACGATCACCGCCCGCTCCAGCCGGTCGCGGGCGATCACCTCGGCGAGATCGGCGGCGAGGCGGCTCATCGTCATCTCCGATCCGCCCTTGGGATGGCTGCGCCCGTGCCCGCGCAGGTCGTAGAAGAGCAGCCTGTGGCCCCCCAGCCCAGGCATCTGGTAGTGCCACTCGTCGGTGCGCAGCGCCGAGCCGTGCACGAACACGGCACCCTTGCGCGCCGTAGCAGGGCCCGCCTCTTCCACGAAGATCGTCGCGCCGTCGTCGAGGACGTGCAGGTGCGGCCGCACGCCGCGGCGGTCGCCGAAAGGCTCGGCCGCCTCGGGATCGTCGCGGCGACGGCGCTGTAGCAGCGTGTGCTCCACCGCTAGGCCCACGGCAAAGCCGCCCGCGGCAGCTTCACGCCGGCGCTCGCCCCGTGAACAAC
>CADDZG010000094.1 GCA_902812355.1 Actinomycetota bacterium
GGCCCGGCTTACCTGCAGACACGTCTCAGCCGTCGCGACTTCCTCAGGCGGGCGGGGCTCGCCACCGCGGCGCTCGGGGCCGGGCCGACGCTGCTGGCCGCATGCTCGGGGGCGACCGGGGTCGGGGGCAAGGGCTCGAGCTCGGGCACCAAGACGCTCAAGATTCTGATGTGGGCTCACTTCGTGCCCCGTTACGACAAGTGGTTCGATTCCTGGGCCCAGAAGTGGGGTCAGGACAACGGCGTGAACGTCCAGGTCGACCACATCGACCAGGCCCTGTTGCCGTCCCGTACGGCCTCCGAGTTCGCCTCGGGCTCGGGACACGACCTCATCGAATGGATCACGCCACCGTCCGCCTACGAGCCCAACGTGCTCGACCTCTCCGACGTGGTCCAAGAGGCCGAGGGGCGCTTCGGGACCCAGATCGAATTCTGCAAGCTGTCGAGCTATAACCCGACGACCGACAAGTACTATGGCTTCTGTCACACCTGGACGCCCGACCCCGGCGACTACCGGCGCAGCCTGTGGTCCAAGGTAGGCATGCCCAACGGGCCGTCCACATGGCAGGAGCTCCTCCAGGGGGGTGCCGAGATAAAGAGGCGCCTGGGCGTGCGGATGGGCATCGGCATGTCCCAGGAGGTCGACTCCAACATGGCCGCGCGCGCGCTGATCTGGTCGTACGGCGGCAGCGTGCAGAACGCCGACGGCACCAAGGTGGTGCTCGACTCCCCCGAGGTCGTCGACGCGGTCGCCTACATGGCCAAGCTGTTCAAGGACACGATGACCGACGAGGTCTTCAGCTGGACGGCGGCATCGAACAACCAGGGTCTCGTGGCCGGGCAGCTGTCCTACATCCTGAACTCGATCTCCGCCTACCGCACCGCCCAGGAGACCGATCCCAAGATCGCCGACGACATCTTCTTCGTGCCCGCGCTCAAGGGCCCCGGCGGCAAGGGCCTGGCGAGCGAGCACGTGATCCGCTCGTACATCATCCCGAAGTGGGCTCGCAACGTCGACAAGGCCAAGAAGTTCCTGATCGACCTCGTCGCCGCCGACCGGCAGGCGGTGTACAACTCCGAGCTCTACGACTTCCCGGCGTTCTCCAACACACCGGCAAGCTCTCACCTGCAGGGTTGGTTGCAGAACGACCCGTTCAAGTCACGTCCGCGCGACAAGCTTGCGCTGCTAGCCGACGCGCAGAGCTGGAGCACCAACGTCGGTCACCCCGGTCCGGCGAGCGCTGCGATCGGAGAGATCTTCGACACCAACGTGCTGGTTACGATGATGGCGTCCGTCGCCCGGGGCAAAGCCACGCCCAAGGAAGCGGTGGCGTCGGCGACAAGACAATGCGAGAACATCTTCGACAAGTGGCGTAAGAAGGGACTGGTCGGCTAGCGCATGGCTGTAGTCGAGACCCGGGGCCTGCGCAAGCGCTTCGGCGACACGGTCGCCGTCGACGGCATCGACCTGCTGACCGGTGAGGGCGAGTACCTCGTGCTGCTGGGGCCGTCGGGCTGTGGCAAGACGACGCTGCTGCGCCTGATCGCAGGGCTCGAGTCGCCGAGCGAGGGTGACGTGCTAATCGGGGGCCGCGCCGTGACCTCGCTGCCGCCGCGCGCTCGCAGGATAGCCATGGTGTTCCAGAGCTACGCGCTGTACCCGCACAAGAGCGTGTCCCGCAACATCGCCTTCCCCCTGGCGGCCGCCGGCGTGCCCAAGGACGAGTGGCGGCAACGGATCCACTGGGCGGCGTCGCTTCTGGGGATCGAGCACCTGCTGGACCGCAAACCCCGCGAGCTGTCCGGGGGCGAACGCCAGCGGGTGGCGCTGGCCCGGGCGATGGTGCGGGAGCCCGAGGTCTTCCTGCTCGACGAGCCCCTGTCCAACCTCGACGCCAAGCTGCGGGCGACGGCGCGCGACGAGCTCAAACAGTTCCAGCAGCGCATAGGCACCACCACGGTGTACGTGACGCACGATCAAACCGAGGCGATGGGGCTCGGCGAGCGCATCGCGGTGCTCGAGCACGGCCGGATCCAGCAGATCGGCTCGCCGCGGGAGATCTACGAGGACCCGGCCAACGCGTTCGTCGCCACCTTCGTTGGAGCCCCGCCGATGAACCTCCTGCAGCGCAACGGAATGCTCGTGGGCTTCCGTCCCGAGCACTTCCTGCCCGAGTCTGCCGCGGGGGGCCGCGCCGGGCTGCAGAGGCTGTCGTTCAAGGTCGGACGGGTCGAGTACCTGGGCTCCGACCGCTACGTCTACGGCCGGGTGCCCGAGGTCGACCCGGAGGCGAAGGTGGTGGCCAAGCTCCCGTCGACGGTGCCCGATGTGGTGCCGTCCGGCGAGACCGTCCCCTTCGTCGTACCCCTCGACGCGCTGCGCTTCTTCGACCGCGACACCGGGGTCCGGAAGCCGCCGCCGCCGGGCCCGATCGCATGAGGCTCGGCTCCGGCGGCCGCCGTCCCGACGGCGGTTCGGCCGTCGCGGAGTCGCCGGTCGCGGCCGGGGGCCGCGGGTTGTGGGCGCGCCTCAGCGGCTCGTACCTGATGGAGCGCGAGGGAGTGCTCGGGGGCGCCCTGCTGCTGCCGGCGGTCCTCTACCTCGTGGCGGTGGTCGGCTACCCACTGGTGCTCTCGTTCCTCTACGCCTTCAGCGACGTCACCACCGGCAGCCAGGCGCTGCACCTGGTCGGGCTGCAGACCTTCGAGCGTGCGATCCGCGATCCCGTGTTCCTGCAAGCGCTGCGCAACACGTTTGTGTTCACGGCGGTGTCCCAGGCGCTGGTGATCGTTCTGTCGACGGCCCTGGCCTTCGTGCTCAACGCCGACTTCCGGGGCAAGTGGTTCGTGCGCATGATCGTGCTGATGCCGTGGGCCACACCGGTGGCGATCAGCTCCGTGGTGTGGCTGTGGATGCTGGATTCGATCTTCAGCCCCTTCGACTGGTTCGCCCGGGTGTTCGGCCTGCTCGGGCCGGGCGATCACATCGTGTTCCTCGGGCGCAGCGGGCTCGCCATGGCCTCGGTGATCGGCCTGCAGACGTGGCGGGTGCTGCCGCTGGCGACCGTGATCCTCATGGCCGGGCTGTCCGCGATACCGCGCGACCTCACCGAAGCCGCCGAGGTCGACGGGGCCGGGTTCTGGCGGCGTCTGTTCGAGATCACGGCGCCTCTGCTGGCTCCGGTGATGATGGTGGCCCTGCTGTTCGGCATCGTGTTCACCTTCACCGACATGGCGGTGGTGTTCGTGCTCACCGGCGGGGGGCCGGGCAACGCCACCCAGGTGCTGGCCAGCTGGGCCTTCTACAAGGGCATCAACGGAGGCAACCTGTCGGTGGGTGCCGCCGACGCGCTGTTCATGTTCCCCGTGCTGCTCGGGCTCGCCGCGATCATGCTTCGGTTCGCGAGCCGCGCGGAGGTGGGCTAGATGGCGGCGACCGCGGTCCGGCCGGGACGTGTCTGGAACCGCGTGGGCATCTACACCGGGGCCTTCGTCTTCTCGGTGCTGTGCGGTTTCCCGTTCCTGTGGGCGGTCATAACCACCTTCAAACAGGACGCGGATCTCTACAACCCCAACCACAACCCGTTCACCTTCACGCGCGGGGCGACGCTGTCCAACATCACGGACCTGTTCGAGACCACGCCCTATCTCCACTTCATCGTCAACAGCGTCGTGATCGGGATCATCGTGGTGGGCATAACGCTGCTTCTGAGCCTGCCGGCCGCCTACGCCCTCGCCCGCCTCAGCGGGAGCTGGGGCCGGCGCCTCGGCATCGGGATATTCATGGTCTACCTGGTACCGCCCACGCTGCTGTTCCTGCCGCTATCGCGGCTCATCACCGTGCTCGGGCTGCAGGATTCGATCTGGTCGCTGGTGGTCGTCTACCCGGGATTCACGATCCCGCTGTCCACGTGGCTGCTGATGGGCTTCTTCAGATCGATCCCGCGCGACATCGAGGAGCAAGCACGCGTCGACGGCTACAGCCGGTTGCAGGCGGTGATCCGCACCGTGTTGCCGCTGACCCTGCCGGGGATCTTCAGCGTCGTGGTGTTCAGCTTCACCCTCACGATGCAGGACTTCATCTACGCGCTGTCGTTCGTGTCGAGCTCCTCACGCATGACGATCAGCGTCGGGGTCCCCACCTACCTGATCCGCGGTGACGTCTTTTACTGGCAGTCGCTGATGGCGTCGGCGGTGATCGTGGCGATCCCCGTCGCCTTCCTCTACAACGCCTTTCTCGACCGCTTCATCCAGGGCTTCGCCATGGGAGCCGTCAAGGGCTGATCCGTAGACGCGCCGGCGGGCGCGCGCATCGCCCCGTCTGCGCGCCTCGGTGGCCGCGCCTGCGTCAGCCTGCTCTCAGCGCGCTGCGGTGCTTGGCGCGCGGACGGGCCGGCGGCAGCACGCGCACCGTACGCCGGCGCTCGCGCAGCTCGACGACCGCCGGAGCGGCCCGGCTGCAACCGCACCCTACGGCGGTGCAGCGTTCTGCCGCACGCTCGGGATCCGGCCAGTGCGCCCCCTCGGGATGCCCGCAGGCACAGCGCCGCTCCCGCCGCAGCAGGCGCGTGGTGGGTGGCGGAGCCGGCACCCGATCTTCCACGACGATGTCGGTTAGGACCACGCCCACGATCCCGCCGCCGACCCGCTTGAGGTTGTCGCCCTCGACCACGTAGGAGGTGGTGCGGGCGGGGTCGGGGGGTAGCGAAGGCGGCCTGTGCCTGCGCACCACCCGAGACGCCGTCGCCAGCGCGGCCGTTCCGGCGAGACATGCGCCGATCGTCACCAGCATGCACAACCCTCCACAACGACGAGAGGCCAGCCGGCGCCCGCGCCGCTGGCCTCTGGATCCATCTTGCACCCTGTGTCCGGATAGTCGGACGCACGCCGCCGGCTTGGCCCGCGGCCGCCTTACGCTGTGGTTCGATGTCGACGCTACGGGTGCTGGTGGTCGCCGCCGCCCTGGTGGCAGTCCTGTCGGCCGCCCTGGCGCTGGCGTCGCGGGCGCCCGCGTCGCTGCGCCTGGCCACGCCACCCCCCGGCGCCGTCGATCCCTCCCACGGTGCCCACTTCACGCCCCGGGAGATAGCGCGCAACGGACGCTTCCAGATGCCCGGTTACCTCGGCTTCCTGTTCACCGCGGTGGTGGAGGTCGTGGTGCTCGTGCTGCTCGCCCGGGGGCCCGTGCGCCGCCTCGTGGACGCGATCTCGAGCTTGCCCGGCGGCTGGCCGCTGCAGGTGGTCGTGGCCGCGGGGGCGATCGTGGTCGTGGTGACCCTTGCCACCCTGCCGCTCGCTTACGTGACCGGGTATGCGCGCCTCAAGGCGTGGGGCCTGTCGACCCAGGACATCGGGGGGTGGCTGTCGGACCAGGGCCGGTCGCTGGCGGTCGGCGTGATCGTGGCCGCCATCGCCGCGCTCGCCTTCTACGGCGTGGTGCGCTGGCAGCCCCGCTGGTGGTGGCTGTGGGGGTGGGTGGTGCTGTCGGCGCTGACCGTCGTCCTCACCTACCTCTACCCGGTCGCCATAGCACCGCTCTTCAACCGCTTTACCCCGTTGCACGACGAGCGCCTCGTGCATCGCATCGATGCCGTGGCGCAGCGGGCCGGTGTGCACCTCGACAGGGTGCTGGTGGCCGACGCGTCGCGTCGTACGACCGCCGAGAACGCCTATGTCGCCGGGCTCGGCGGCACCAAGGAGCTGGTCCTCTACGACACCTTGTTGCACGACGAGAAGCCCGACGGGGTCGTGTTCGTCGCCGCGCACGAGATCGGCCACGACGTCTCCAACCACGTCCTCAAGGGGCTGGGCCTGGCCGTGGGCGGGATGCTGGTGGCCTTCGCCATCCTCGCCGTACTGGCTCGCGCGGGGTCGCTGTGGTCGTGGGCCGGCGCGGCCGGCGTCGGCGACCCCCGCTCGCTGCCGGTGCTCCTGTTGTTCGCGCTGGTCGTCAACCTCCTGTCGCTGCCGATCGCCGACACCGTGTCGCGCCACTTCGAGGCCACCGCGGACCGCATCGCGGTGACCCTCACCGACGACCCCCGGGCCGGGATCCGGGTCTTCCGGCGCTTCGCCCTGCACGATCTCGCCGATCTGCGGCCCCCCGGCGTCGCGGTCACCGTGCTGTTCACCCACCCGCCGATCACCCGGCGGATCCAGGCGCTGGTCGCCTACGAGCGCGGGCATGCGGAGCGAGCGGCCCCACTACACTCGGGTTCGGACCGGCGCTGAGGCTTGCGGAAGCGTGACCCAGGGGGAACGATGGCGGCAGCTACGATCGTCGAACGCTTCTTCGAGCGCGTCGCCGAACACCCCGACAGGGTCGCTCTGCGGTACAAGAGCGGTGACGCGTGGCGAGACATCACGTGGCGGGACTACGGGCTGCGGGTCGAGCAAGCGGCCGCAGCCCTGATAGCCGCGGGTTTCGAACCCGGCGACCGGATCGCTCTGCTGTCGGCGAACCGGCCCGAGTGGCACGTGATCGATCTCGCTTGCATGACGGTGGGAGGCGCCACCGCCGCGATCTACGTCACCAACTCCCCCGAACAGGTGGCCTACATAGTGGCGCACTCTGGCGCCCGCATCGCGTTCGTGGACACGTCCGAGCGGCTCGGCAAGATCCTCAAGGTGCGTCCGGAGCTGCCGGCCCTGGAGCGGATCGTGGTCTTCGACGGATCGGGCGACGACGACGGCTCCGCGGTGCCGTGGGCTCGTTTCTTGCAGACGGTGACGCCGGAAGCGCAGCGTGAGGTGGCACGGCGGCGCGCCGCGGTGACCTCCGACGACATCGCCACCTTCGTGTACACGTCGGGCACCACGGGCCCCCCCAAGGCGGTGATGCTGACCCACGGCAACATCTGGTGGACCTGCGTGCACGTGTCGGAGTCGATCCCGATCGGCGACACCGAGCGGGCCAGGGCGCTGTCGTACCTGCCCCTGTCACACATCGCCGAGCGCATGATCAGCCACCTGATGCAGATCTACAACGGCACCCAGACGTGGTTCGCCCAGTCCCTGGAGACGCTGCTCGCCGATCTGCAGGATTGCCGCCCGACCTACTTCTTCGGCGTGCCGCGCGTGTGGGAGAAGTTCTACAACGGTCTCCAGGCCCGGCTCGAGAACGCCGATCCCGACGACCGCCGCACCAAGCTCGCGCGCCGCGCCCTCGAGGTCGGCCGCAGGGTCGCCGAGCTCGAACAGGAGGCCGTCGCGCGCGGGGGCAAGATGCGCGACGCGCGCCTCCCGCCGGGACTGAAGCTCCGGCACGCGCTGCTCGACCGTCTCGTGCTCGCCAAGGTGCGGCGCGCCTTCGGACTCGACGCCTGCGGGCTCGCCCTGTCCGCTGCGGCTCCCCTCAACCCCGAGCTGATCTGGTCCTTCCACGCGCTCGGGATCAGGATCGCCGAGGGCTACGGGCAGAGCGAGGACACCGGGCCCACGACCTGGAACCCGCCCGACGCGATCCGGATCGGCACGGTCGGTCCGCCGATCAGCGGGGTCGAGGTGCGGCTCGCCGAGGACGGCGAGATTCTCGTGCGGGGCGGCAACGTCATGAAGGGCTACTACAAGGACGACGCCGCGACCCGGGAGATGATCGACGACGACGGCTGGATGCACTCCGGAGACGTCGGGTCCTTCGACGCCAACGGCTATCTCACGATCACCGATCGCAAGAAGGACATCATCATCACGGCGGGGGGCAAGAACATCGCTCCCCAGGAGCTCGAGAACCGTCTCACGTTCTCACCGTTGATCTCCCAGGCGGTGGTGATCGGCGACGGCCGCCCCTTCCTCACCGCGCTCATCACCCTGAGCGAGGAGGACACGCTCGCGTGGGCGCGACACCGGGGCATCGAGGGCGACCTCGCGACGGTCGCTGCCGATCCCCGGACCCTCGAAGAGGTGCGTCGGGCGATCGCCGAGGTCAACGCGCGCCTCGCCCGGGTGGAGGAGATAAAGAAGGCACGCGTGCTCACGCGCGAGTTCCTGGTCGAAGAAGGTGAGATCACACCGACCCTCAAGGTGCGGCGCAAGACGGTGAACGAGGCCTACGCCGGTGTGATCGAGGATCTCTATCGCAGCGACAGCCCCGACATCGCCGTCGCCGAGGTGCCCGAGCACCGCTGAGCGGGGCGGGGCTCGCCCGGCTATGCTGGCGCGTGCCTGCGGCTACCGAGTGCGCGCCGGCAAGGCGCGCGGAAGGAGGCGACAGTGCCGGTCACCGTGCGCGACATCCGCGCCTTCAAGGAGCGCTCCGAGCGCTTCGCCATGGTCACCGCCTACGACGCGGCCGCGGCCCGGCTGCTGGACGAGGCGGGGATCCCGATCCTGCTGGTGGGCGACAGCCTCGGCATGGTCGTGCTCGGCCATCCCACCACGCTGCCGGTGACGGTGGACGACATGGTCCACCACACCGCGGCGGTGCGCCGGGGGGCGACCGAAGCCATGGTGGTCGCCGACATGCCGTTCATGAGCTATCAGGCGTCGCTGCAGGAGGGGATCCGCAACGCCGGGCGCCTGGTCAAGGAGGGAGGGGCCAACGCGGTCAAGCTCGAGGGGGGCGCACGCGTGCTGGAGCTCACCTCCCGGCTCGTCGATGCGGGGATCCCGGTCATGGGTCACCTCGGGCTCACCCCGCAGTCGGTCAACCAGTTCGGTGGGTTCAGGGTTCAGGGGCGCAGCGAGGAAGCCGCCCACCGCATCCTTGCAGACGCCAAGGACCTCGAGGCCGCCGGCGCCTTCTCCGTGGTGCTCGAATCGGTGCCGGCCGAGCTCGCCCGCAAGGTGACGGGGAGCCTCGAGGTGCCGACGATAGGCATCGGTGCCGGCCCCCACTGCGACGGCCAGGTGCTCGTGTACCACGACGTGTTCGGGATCACCCAGGGCCACGTCCCGCGCTTCGTCAAGCGCTACGCCGACGTCGGCGACACGATCAAGCAGGCGGCACGCGCGTTTGCCCGCGAGGTGGCCGAGGGCATCTATCCGGGCCCCGAGCACACCTACGGTTGATCGCGTCCCGGCGGGCCAACCCTTCAGCGCCCGCCGTCCCCGCCGATGGCACCAGGGTGGAACGCGATGTCTCCGGCGACAGGGGTTCTTTCCGCTGCCCGCGCTGCGGCGCGCTGAACCGCGCCGGGGCCGCGTGGTGCTCGCGCTGCGTGCAGCGCTTCGCCCCGCCCCCGGCCGCAGGACCCGCCGGGCCCGACGCTCGGGCCGCTCATCGGCGCGTTCGACTGGGCCTCCACCCCGCTCGGGCCGATCGGTACGTGGCCCGACCGGCTCCGCTTCGCC
>CADDZG010000095.1 GCA_902812355.1 Actinomycetota bacterium
GCGCGACGCCATCGCCTGGGTCCCTTCCGGGGCGGCGGCCTCCCGGCGCCGCTCGCGCTCTTCACGGCCGCGACCCACGGTCTCCCCGGCCGCCAGCGCGGCCTCCCGCCGGAGCCTCGCGGTGTCCCTCGCCGAGGCGTAGATGTCCTGGTAGGGACCCTTATAGATCCACACCTTGACCCCGATCCGGCCGAAGGTTGTGCGGGCCTCGGCGAAGCCGTAGTCGACGTCGGCCCGCAACGTGTGCAGGGGCATGCGGCCGTCGATGTACCACTCGGTGCGGCTCATCTCTGCGCCGCCCAGGCGCCCGCTGCACTGCACCCGCACCCCCTCGGCACCGTTGCGCATCGCGGTGCCGACCGCCTTCTTCATGGCCCGGCGGAACGACACACGGCTCGCCAGCTGCTCGGCGACGCCCTGGGCGATCAGCGTGGCGTCGAGCTCCGGCTGCTTGACCTCGATGATGTTGAGCCGCACGTCGGTGGGCTTGCCATAGATCTTGCTCTCCATCTGCTCCAGGTGCGAGCGCAGGCGCTCGGCCTCGGAGCCGCGCCGCCCGATCACGATCCCGGGACGCGCGGTGTGGGCGTCGATCCGCACGCGCTCGCGCGTGCGCTCGATGTCGATGCGGCTGATGCCCGCATGCGGCATCTCGCCCAGCAGGTACTCCCGGATCCTGAGGTCGGCCTCGAGGTAGTCGCGGTACTGCTTCTCGGAGAACCAGCGCGACTTCCAGTCGGTGTGGATCCCGAGGCGGAACCCGTAGGGATGGACCTTCTGACCCATGCTCAGGCCTCTCCTTCCTCGGTCGGCTCGGGCGAGGCGGTGCGCGTCCGCCGGCGAGCCGCCGGCCTGCGCTGCTCTTCGCGGGCCGCCGTGGCCTCCGCTTCGGGACGGCCGACCACGATGTTGATGTGGCAGGTGCGCTTCCGGATCCGCGTCGCCCGCCCGAGGGCCCGCGGCCGGTAGCGCCGCAGCGTCGGCCCCTCGTCGACCCATGCTCGGGTGACGACCAACTCGTCGGTCGGCAGGCTGTGGTTGTGCTCGGCGTTAGCCACGGCCGACTCGAGCACCTTGCGGATCTCGCGCGTCACGGCTCGCTGGGTGAAGGTCAGCACCCGGCGCGCCTCGTCCACGTGGCGGCCGCGAATCAGATCGATCACGGCGCGCGCCTTGTAGGGCGACACCCGCACGAAGCGGGCCCGCGCCACGGCCTCCTGGGCAACGGGTTCGATCGCCGCCATCAGCGCACCCTCGTGGATCGCTCGGCCGCCCCGCCGTGGGTGCGGAAGGCCCGGGTCGGGGCGAACTCACCCAGCTTGTGCCCGACCATCGACTCCGTGATGTAGACCGGCACGTGCTTGCGCCCGTCGTGGACTGCGATCGTGTGCCCGACCATCTCGGGGATGATCGTGGAGCGGCGCGACCACGTGCGGATCACGCGCTTCTCGTTGCGCTTGTTCATCTCGACCACCTTGACCAGCAGGTGGTCGTCCACGAACGGTCCCTTCTTCAGGCTCCTCGGCACCGTGTCAACGACCTCTCTTCTTCCCGCGACGCCGGATGATCATGGCGTCGGACTGCTTCTTGCGGCGCGTGCGGCCCTCCTTCTTGCCCCACGGGCTGGTGGGATGGCGCCCGCCGGAGGACTTGCCCTCGCCGCCGCCCAAGGGGTGGTCGACCGGGTTCATGGCCACGCCCCGCACCGACGGCCGCCGGTTGCGCCAGCGGGCTCGGCCCGCCTTGCCGAGCGAGATCAGCTCCGCCTCCGCGTTGCCGACCTCGCCGACGGTCGCCCGGCAATCGATCGGCACCATCCGCATCTCGCCCGAGGGCAAGCGCAGGGTCGCGCGCGACCCCTCCTTGGCCACCAGCTGGACCGACGCCCCCGCCGAGCGAGCCATCTTGCCGCCGGCGCCGGGCTTGAGCTCGACGTTGTGGACCACGGTACCGACGGGGATGTTGCGCAACGGCAGGGCGTTGCCCGGCCGGATCTCGGCCCCCGGGCCGGAGCTGACGGTGTCGCCCACCCGGACCCGGTTGGGCCACAGGATGTAACGCTTCTCGCCGTCCGCATAGTGCAGCAGGGCGATGCGGGCGTTACGGTTCGGATCGTACTCGATGTGCGCGACCCGGGCCGGCACACCGTCCTTGTCGCGGCGGAAATCCACCTTGCGATACAGCACCTTGTTGCCGCCGCCCTGATGGCGCGCGGTGATGCGGCCGTTGTTGTTGCGCCCGCCCTTGCGCGGCTTGGGCTCGACCAGCGTCTTCTCGGGCTCCGAGCGGGTCAGCTCGGCGAAGTCCGAGAAGCTCTGGAAGCGTCTCGCCGGTGATGTCGGCTTGGCTCTGCGAACCGCCATGTCGAAGCTCCTATGCCTGCTGCTCGAATATCTCGATCTTGTCGCCGGGAGCGAGCGTCACCACCGCCCGCTTGGTGTCCCGGCGCTTGCCGCTCGTGTACCGGAAACGCTTGGTCTTGCCCTTGCGGTTGAGCGTGTTCACCGCCACCACCCGCACGTCCCAGATCGCCTCCACCGCCTGGCGGATCTCGGTCTTGTTGGCCTCGGGGTGGACCAGGAAGGTGTAGGCGTTGCGGTCCAGCAGCGCGTACGACTTCTCGCTCACCACCGGAGCCAGGATCACGTCGCGCGGATCGGACTTCGTGCTACGGCCGCTCATGCCGACCCCTCCTCGAGACGCAGCTCCTCCTCCGCCACCGCGCGTCCGCAGTAGGCCTCGAAGGCCTCGGAGCTGAACACGATCGCGTCGGCCACGAGCACGTCGTAGGCGGCGAGCGAGCCGACCGGGGCCGGCGTCACCTTGGGCAGGTTGCGGAAGGCGCGGTACAGCGCCGAGGAGGTCTCCTGCGGAGCGTGCACCAGCAACACCTTGCCGTCGAGCCCGGCGGCGGCGAGCAGGGCCGCGGCCGCCTTGGTCTTGGGCTCGCCGAAGCCGTCCAGCACGTAGATCGCTCCGGCCAGCGCCTTGTCGCCGAGGGCGCTGCGCAGCGCGCCCTTGCGCATCTTGCGCGGCGTGCGCTGCGAGTAGTCGCGCGGGTGGGGGCCGAAGACGGTGCCGCCGCCGACCCACAGGGGACTGCGGATCGAACCGTGTCGGGCTCGCCCCGTCCCCTTCTGGCGCCACGGCTTGGAGCCGCCGCCTCTGACCTCGGAGCGGGTCCGGGTGTTGGCCGTCCCACGCCGCGCCGCGGCGAGCTGAGCGGTCACCACCTGATGCATCAACGGCACGTTGACGGGACCACCGAACAGCGATGCCGGCAGGTCGCGCTGCCCCGAGACCTCGCCGCGGCCGTCGAGCACGGTGGCCTTGAGTTTGTCGGGGGGCACGATGAAGACGTGCGGCACCTTAGCTCGCCCTCCTCTCGCGCCGGCGAGCCCTCACCGAGCTGCGCACCATCACGAGACCGCCGCGGGGGCCGGGGACGGCCCCCTTGATCAGCAGCAGGTTGCGCTGGGGGTCGGCTTGCACGACCGTGAGGTTGAGGGTCGTGACGCGGCGGTGACCGAGATGGCCGGCCATGCGCGTGCCCTTGAAGACGCGCGCCGGTGTGGCGCAGGCGCCGATCGAGCCCGGGCTGCGGTGCTTGCGCTGGGTGCCGTGGCTCGCCGACAGGCCGCGGAAGTTGTGCCGCTTCATCCCTCCGGCGAAGCCCTTGCCCTTGGTCACGCCGATCACGTCGACGATCTCTCCGGGGCCGAACACGTCGGCGCGGATCTCGCTACCCGGGCCGTGCTCGCCCGGCTCGTCGAGCCTGAGCTCGACGAGGTGGCGGCGCGGCTCGACCCCGGCCTTCGCGTAGTGCCCGGCCACCGGCTTGTTGACCCGCTTGACGTCCCCAAAGGACAGCTGGATCGCGTGGTAACCGTCCCGTTCGGGCGTTTTGACCTGCACGACGCGGCAGGGGCCCGCCTCGATCAGCGTCACGGGAACGGCGCGCCCGTGCTCGTCGAAGACCTGGGTCATCCCGAGCTTGCGACCGAGGATCCCCTTGACCTCTGCCATGCCGTCTACCTCTCCCGTCCTCTACAGCTTGAGCTCGATGTCCACGCCGGCCGGGAGGTCGAGACGCTGCAGCGAGTCGACCGTCTTGGCCGTCGGGTTGACGATGTCCAGCAGCCGCTTGTGCGTGCGCATCTCGAAGTGCTCGCGGCTGTCCTTGTCCTTGTGCGGCGAGCGGATCACCGTGTAGATCGACCGTTCGGTCGGCAACGGGATCGGCCCGTTGACGCTGGCCCCCGTGCGCATGACCGTCTCGACGATCTTCTTCGCGCTCTGGTCTATGACCTCGTGGTCGTAGGCCTTGAGCCGTATGCGGATCTTCATCCCGCTCGCCATGACGTCCTGCCTACTCGATGATCTTGGTGACCCGGCCGGCGCCGACGGTGCGCCCGCCCTCGCGGATCGCGAAGCGGAGACCCTCGTCCATGGCCACCGGCTGGATCAGCTCGACGGTCATCTCGGTGTTGTCACCCGGCATCACCATCTCGGTCCCGGCAGGCAGCTGCACCGAGCCGGTCACGTCGGTGGTCCGGAAGTAGAACTGCGGCCGGTAGTTGTTGAAGAACGGTGTGTGACGGCCGCCCTCGTCCTTGGACAGGACGTAGACCTGGGCCTGGAACTTCGTGTGCGGGGTGACCGTGCCGGGGGTCGCCAGGACCTGGCCCCGCTGGACTTCGTCCTTCTTGATCCCGCGCAGCAGGATCCCGGCGTTGTCGCCCGCCTGGGCCTCGTCCAGCATCTTGCGGAACATCTCGATGCCAGTAACCACGGTCTTCTTCGTGGACGGCTCGATGCCGACGATCTCGACCTCTTCGCCGAGCTTGAGACGGCCCTGCTCGACCCTGCCGGTGACCACGGTGCCACGCCCGGTGATCGTGAACACGTCCTCGATCGGCATCAGGAACGGCTTGTCGATGTCCCGCTGGGGCTCGGGGATGTAGCTGTCGACCGCGTTCATGAGCTCGAGGATCTGCTCCTCGGCCTCGGGATCGCCCTCCAGCGCCTTGAGCGCCGACACCCGCACCACGGGGACCTCGTCGCCGGGGAACTCGTACTCGGTCAGCAGCTCGCGGACCTCGAGCTCGACGAGGTCGAGCAGCTCGGGGTCGTCGACCATGTCGACCTTGTTGAGTGCCACGACGATGTAGGGCACGTTCACCTGCCGGGCCAGCAGCACGTGCTCACGCGTCTGGGGCATCGGGCCGTCGGCTGCCGATACGACGAGGATCGCGCCGTCGATCTGCGCGGCCCCCGTGATCATGTTCTTGATGTAGTCGGCGTGGCCCGGCATGTCGACGTGTGCGTAGTGCCGGTTGTCGGTCTCGTACTCGATGTGGGAGATCGAGATCGTGATGCCCCGCTCCTTCTCCTCGGGGGCCTTGTCGATCTCCTCGAACGAGGAGTACTTGACGTTGGGGTTCCTCTCGGCCAGGACCTTGGTGATCGCCGCGGTCAGCGTCGTCTTCCCGTGGTCGATGTGCCCCATCGTCCCGATGTTGACGTGGGGTTTGGTCCGCTCGAACTTCTCCTTGGCCATCCTCTCTCCTCCTAACCGACCGGCTCTCCTCGAACCGTTGCAACCACTTCGTCCGCGATGTTCTGCGGAACCTCCGCGTAGTGCGAGAACTGCATCGAGTATGTGGCCCGGCCCTGGGTGCGGCTGCGCAGCTCGGTGGCGTAGCCGAACATCTCGGCCAGCGGGACCTGGGCGCGGATCACGCGGTCGCCGCCGCGCTGGTCCATCGCTTCGACCCGGCCGCGCCGGGCCGAGATGTCCCCGATCACGTCGCCCATGTACTCCTCGGGGGTAACGACCTCGACGTCCATCACCGGCTCCAGCAGGGTCGGCTTCGCCCGCTTGACGGCCTCCTTGAAGGCCATCGACCCGGCGATCTTGAAGGCCATCTCGGACGAGTCGACCTCATGGTAGGAGCCGTCCTGGAGGATTACGCGGGCATCGACCACGGGATAGCCGGCGAGGACCCCCGACGCCATCGCCTCCTGGACGCCCTGGTCCACGGCGGGGATGAACTCGGCGGGGATGCGCCCTCCGGTGATGCGATTGACGAACTCGTAACCGCCGCCGGGCCCCATCGGCTCGACGTCGATCACGACGTGGCCGTACTGCCCCTTGCCACCGGACTGCTTGACGTAGCGCACCTCGACCCCGTGGGCCGGCTGCTTGATCGTCTCGCGGTAGGCGACCTGGGGGCGGCCGATGTTGGCTTCGACCTTGAACTCGCGCGTCAACCGGTCCACCAGCACCTCGAGGTGCAGCTCGCCCATGCCCGAGATGATCGTCTGGCCGGTCTCCTCGTCGGTGCGGACCCGGAAGGTGGGGTCCTCCTCGGCGAGGCGCTGCAGGGCGTTGGCGAGCTTCTCTGAATCCGCCTTGGACCGCGGCTCCACCGCCACGTCGATCACCGGGTTCGGGAAGCTCATCTGCTCCAGCAGCACGGGGTGGTTCGGGTCGCACAGCGTGTCGCCGGTGAGGGTGTGCTTGAGGCCGACCACGGCGAAGATGTCGCCGGTGTAGACCGCGTCCTTGTCCTCGCGGTGATTGGCGTGCATCTGCAGGATCCGGCCCACGCGCTCTTTGCGGTCACGTGTCGAGTTGAGCACGTGGGCGCCGGCCTTGAGGGTGCCCGAATACATCCGCAGGTAGGTGAGACGGCCGACGTAGGGGTCGCTCATGATCTTGAAGGCCAGGGCGGAGAAGGGCTCGGAATCGTCGGGGCGGCGCAGGACCTTCTCGCCGGTCCTGGGGTCCACGCCCTCGTAGGGCGGGATGTCCAGAGGGGACGGCAGGTACCAGCAGATCGCGTCGAGCAGCGGCTGTACCGCCTTGTTCTTGAAGGCCGAGCCGCACAGCACCGGGTTGGCATCGCCGGTGAGGGTGGCCTTGCGGATCGCCTTGCGGATCTCGTCCACCGAGATGTCCTCGTCCCCGAGGTACTTCTCCATGATGTTGTCGTCGAAGTCGGCCAGCGCCTCGAGCAGGGCGTGGTGGTACTCCTCGGCCTGAGCCTTGAGATCCTCCGGGATCTCCCGGTCCTCCCACTGCTCGCCGAAGCCTTCGGAGGGCCAGTAGTGGGCGACCATCGTCACGAGGTCGACGACACCGTGGAAATCGTCTTCGTGACCGATCGGCAGCTGCACCACCAGCGGCTTGCCGTTCAGGCGCTGCTCGATGCTGGCGACCGCCCGGAAGAAATCGGCTCCGATGCGGTCCATCTTGTTGATGAAGCACAGGCGCGGGACCTTGTAGCGATCTGCCTGGCGCCAGACGGTCTCGGACTGGGGCTCGACGCCGGCCACCGCGTCGAACACCGCGACCGCACCGTCGAGCACCCGCAGAGACCGCTCGACCTCGATCGTGAAGTCGACGTGACCCGGCGTGTCGATGATGTTGATCCAGTAGCCCTTCCAGTGGGTGGTGGTCGCGGCCGAGGTGATCGTGATGCCGCGCTCCTGCTCCTGGATCATCCAGTCCATCACAGCAGCGCCCTCGTGGACCTCTCCGATCTTGTAGGTGCGCCCGGTGTAGTAGAGGATGCGCTCGGTCGTGGTCGTCTTGCCCGCGTCGATGTGAGCCATGATCCCGATGTTGCGGGTATGGCTCAGCGGATACTCCCTGAACGCGGGCGCGCCACCCTTGACCTCCTTGAGGCTCGGGCGCTGCTCTCTCCTCTCTGCTGCGTCTGCCATATCTCTCTTCCGTTCCAGAACCTCCCGGGACCCCCTCAGGCCCGGGTGAAACTCACCAGCGGTAGTGGGCGAAGGCCTTGTTGGCCTCGGCCATGCGGTGCATGTCCTCACGGCGCTTGGCGGCGCCTCCGGCCCCGCCCGATGCATCGACGATCTCGCCGGCCAGCCGGTCGGCCATCGAGCGCTCCCTGCGGGCACGGGCGTAGGTGATCAGCCAGCGGATCGCAAGCGTCGTGCCGCGCCGCGACTGGACCTCCACCGGAACCTGGTAGGTCGCGCCCCCGACGCGGCGGGAACGGACCTCCAGCAGCGGCTTGACGTTGTCTACCGCCTTCTTCAGAACCTGTAGCGGGTCCCTGCCCGTACGCTCTCCGACCTTGGCGAGCGCGTCGTACACGATGCGCTCGGCGAGAGACCGCTTTCCGCGCGTCATCAGCCTGTTGACGATCTGCGTCACCAGCACGGAGTTGTAGATCGGATCGGGCTTCAGCTCCCGGCGAGGAGCGGGTCCGCGCCTAGGCATCAGCTACCACCCTTCTTCGCCCCGTACTTGCTGCGCGACTGGGCGCGATCGCGCACGCCCGCCGCATCGAGCGCGGCCCGGATGATCTTGTAGCGGACCCCCGGCAGGTCCTTGACCCGGCCACCGCGCACGAGCACGATCGAGTGCTCCTGCAGGTTGTGCCCCACGCCGGGGATGTACGCGGTGACCTCGATGCCAGAGGTGAGGCGGACGCGGGCGACCTTGCGCAGCGCCGAGTTCGGCTTCTTGGGCGTGGTCGTGTACACGCGGGTGCACACGCCGCGCCGCTGCGGCGACCCTCGCAGGGCCGGCGACTTCGACTTCTCCCTCTTGGACTCGCGCCCCTTGCGCACGAGCTGCTGGATCGTCGGCAAGCTTCTCCTCCCGTGGGGTCTGCACCCCGGTCCATGCCCGGTCTCCCGGGCCTTGCTCCTCACCTCTATGGACGGCCGCCTCCGAGGAGACGTCGTCTCTTGTCCCGCCGCTCGAGGGATAGGGCCCGGCGGGCGCGCCGGTCGTCCCCTCGGTGACGCTGTGCCCGGCGATGTCACCGACCACGGTGGTTCCCGGGGCGACCGGGCCTGCCGCGGCTCACCGGGCTCGAATCGATCGGTGGGCCTCGACTCCCGCGCGTCGCCCTGATACCTCAACAACCACGACGCGCGCGACATCCCCGACGGGGACGCGACAAGCAAGGATAGGCGCTCCCGGTGAGATGCGTCAAACGACGGGGGGCGGGCGCGCACACCAGGCGTAGGGGGCCGCCATCGTCGGGGGGAGGCCCGCTGGGCTGGGCGCGCCTGCAGCCGATGGAGGTTGCAAGCGCTGGGTGCGGCCGGGCCGGCCGCCGATTCAGGCCCCCGACCGCTCCCGGTCTAGAGAGGCCACGAGGTTGCGAACGCGCA
>CADDZG010000096.1 GCA_902812355.1 Actinomycetota bacterium
GCCCGGCCCTGTGTGCCGCCTGCCGGGCCCGGCGCGCCGCACCCCTCGCATCCGGGGGCGGCGATGCGGGCCACGGCGGTCCCGGGTGGAGCCGCTAACGCAGGTATCACGACGGCGACGCTAGCTCGGCCCTGTGACGGCGCCGCCGGGCCGGCGCGGGAGCCTCAGGTGCCCTGCTCCCACTGCTCTAGATAGGCCTGCTGTTCGGGGGTGAGCTCGTCGATCCGCACCCCCATGGTCTCGAGCTTGAGCCGAGCCACCTGCCGGTCGATGTCGCGGGGTACGGGATAGACCTGCCGCTCCAGCTCCCCGGCGTGGGCCACGAGCCACTCGATCACCAGGGCCTGGTCGGCGAACGACATGTCCATGACCGACGCGGGGTGGCCCTCGGCGGCGGCGAGGTTGACCAGGCGCCCCTCCCCCACCACGTAGACCCGGCGGTCGGGTGCGAGCACGTACTCGTCGACCTCGGGGCGCACCCGCCGCGGTGGGGCGGAGGCGAGGGCACCGAGTGCCTGGAGATCGATCTCGATGTCGAAGTGGCCGGCGTTGGCGAGGATCGCGCCGTCCTTCATCAGCTCGAAGTGCTCGGCTCGCAGGACGTGCTTGTCGCCGGTGACGGTGATGAACAGGTCCCCCTGGGTCGCCGCCTCCGAGGCGGTCATCACCCGGTAGCCGTCCATCGCGGCCTCGAGGGCCCGGGTCGGGTCGACCTCGGTGACCACGACGTCGGCCCCCATGCCCCGGGCGCGCGCCGCCACCCCCCGTCCGCACATCCCATAGCCGCACACGACCACGGTGCGCCCGGCCAAGAGCACGTTGGTCGCCCTGAGGATGCCGTCGATCGCGCTCTGCCCGGTGCCGTAGCGGTTGTCGAACAAGTGCTTGGTGTCGGCATCGTTGATCGCCACCACCGGGTAGGCGAGCACGCCCGCGGCCTGCATCGCCCGCAGGCGGATCACGCCGGTGGTCGTCTCCTCGGTGCCCCCAATCACGTCCGCGAGCCGGTCCCGCCGCCGCTGGTGCAGCCGGGTCACGAGGTCGCAACCATCGTCCATCGTGATCATCGGCCGGGTGTCCAGGGCCGCATCGATGTGCCGGTAGTAGCCCTCGGCGTCGATCCCGCGCACCGCATGGACGGAGATGCCGTACTCCTCGACGAGGGCGGCGGCGGTCGCGTCCTGGGTCGACAACGGGTTGGAGGCACACAGCGACACCTCGGCCCCCCCGGCGGCGAGGGTGCGCATCAGGTTGGCCGTCTCGGTGGTCACGTGCAGGCAGGCGGCGATGCGGACGCCCTCCAGGGGCTTCTGCTTGGAGAAGCGCTCCCGGATCCGCTGCAGCACCCTCATGTGCTGGTCGGCCCACTCGATCCGGGTCCGGCCCTCGGGGGCCAGGGATCGGTCGGCGACCTCTGACGGGATCGTCATGCTCATTGCCTCCCTCTCGATGGTTCGACGGTTGCCTGTGGTCCCTCCGGCGCCGCCAGCTCGCGCTTGAGGCGCTGCAGCACGTCTACCGGGCCGGGGTCGCGGCCGGCGCGCAGCCCGAGGTAGATCGCCACGAGCTGGGTGAACGCCAGCAGGGATACGAGACGGGCGAGGGCGCTGCGTCCCTCGGCCCGCACCGTCACGAGCTCGAGGCGGCCGGCCAGCAGGCGGCGCGTGGCCTCGAAGCGGGCCGCGATCCGCGCCGGCTCGTCCGGGTCGCGCAGCAGCACGCCGATGAACGGAGAGCGCTCGGCGCTGTGGTGGCCCCATGCCTCGAGGTCGTTGTGCTGGAACTCGGGCAGCACGCCCCAGAAGGCCGGCACCTTGGCGTACTCGGCGAGGTCGTTCTTGAAGCGCTGGGCCGCAGCCGCCCCGATCCCCGGGCCCCCGTAGACCACCGGCACCCGCCCGTGCAGAGACAGCGCCAGCGACTTGGCCGGGTTGTGAGCCGCGGGGATGCCCCGGTGGCAGCGGGAGCGAACCCTCTCTGCCCGTTCCAGCGCCTCGTCGACGTCGGCGTCGGCACGCGGCACGAGCCCGAGGGAAGCGAGCACTCCGAGCAGTCCGAAGGCCATGTAGCCGACCGCGCTGCGGGGCTGCAGCCCGCCGGGCAGCGCCACGTGAGCGAGGCCGCCGGCGGCGGCAGCTTCGGCCACCCGGCCCCCCGAGGCCATCGTGATCACCCGCGCCCCGCGCTCCCGGGCCTCGGCGAGGCCTTCCACGGTCTCCTCGGTGTCACCCGAGTAGGACACCGCCACCACGAGGCAGTTGCGCCCGACCCACTCCGGCAGGGGCGGGTAGCCCTTGTGCACGCGCATCGGCAGGGGGAGGCGTGGCTCGAGCACGGCCTGCACGAGATCGCCGGCGATACCCGACCCCCCCATGCCGAGCACGACGATCGCCGCCAACCCCTCGGCCGATGGGGAACCGTGCACCGAGCGCCCGAGATCCCATCCGCGCCGGCACTGCTCGCCGAGCGACTCGGCCACCCCCAGGACCCCGAGCGAATCGAGACGCGTGAGCGCCTCGGTGTCGTCGAGCGGGATCACGGCTTGTCGGCTTCGTCGATCAGCATCACCGGCAACCCGTCCCGCACCGGGTAGCGGTAGCCGCACTCGCCACGGCACTCGATCACCGACTCCTCCGGGACGTAGGCGACCTCGCCGTGACAGTTGGGGCACACGAGCAGCTCGAGCAAGCGCGGGTCCGGATCGCTCATGCCTGCCCCCTGATCACCGCGAGGACCTCGTCGCGCTTGGCTTCCATCAGCTCGCGCGTGGTGGCTTCGAGGTTGAGCCGCAACAGCGGCTCGGTGTTGGATGGACGGCAGTTGAACCACCAGTCGGGGTAACCGACCGTGAGACCGTCGGTGCGGTCCTGGTCGCCATCGGCGTAGCGCCGGGCGAGACGCTCCAGCACCTCCTGCTGGTCGTCGACCTCGGAGTTGATCTCACCCGAGGCGAAGTAGCGGTCGAAGGGCTCCAGCAGCTCGGACAGGGGGCGCTTTCCGGCGCTGATCGCCTCGAGCACGAGCAGCGCGGCGATCATCCCGGAGTCGGCCCGGTAGTTGTCCCTGAAGTAGTAGTGACCGGAGTGCTCGCCGGCGAACACCGCGCCGGTCTCGGCCATCAGCGCCTTGATGAAGGAGTGGCCCACGCGGCTGCGGATCGGCACCCCGCCCTTCTCCCGGATCACCTCGGGCACGGCACGCGAGCAGATCAAGTTGTAGATCACCTTCTGGCCCGGCTGTTTGGACAGGATCCGATCGGCGACCAGGGCGGTGGTCAGCGAACCGGATACCGGCTCGGCGCGCTCGTCCACGAGGAAGCAGCGGTCGGCGTCGCCGTCGAAAGCGATGCCGACGTCGCAGCCGCGTTCGAGCACCACACGCCGCAGGTCTACGAGGTTCTCCGGCTCGATCGGGTTCGCCGGGTGGTTGGGGAACGTGCCGTCGAGCTCGAAGTAGAGCTCCTCGAGCTCGAAGGGGAGCTCGGCGAACACGAGCGGGACGGTACGCCCCGCCATCCCGTTACCGGCATCCACCGCGACCCGCAGAGGCCGCAGGACGTCGTGGTCCACGAAGCCGACGACGTGGCGCGCGTACTCCGGCAGGATGTCGTACCGCTCGAGGGTTCCGCGATGCGGTCCATCGGGGAGGCCGCGAGCCGCCGCGTCGCGCACGTCCGCCAGCCCCGTGTCCTGCCCGATCGGCACCGCGCCGGCGCGGCACATCTTGATCCCGTTGTAGCGGGGCGGGTTGTGGGACGCGGTGAACATCGCGCCGGGCATGTCGAGACGCCCCGATGCGAGATAGAGGGCGTCGGTCGATACCTCGTCCACGTCGATCACGTCGCAGCCCTGGGCCCGCACCCCGTCGATGAACGCGGCCGCCAGAGCCGGGGACGACGGTCGCATGTCCCGCCCTACCACCACCGCCGGGGCATCGACGAAGGCCGCGAACGCGGCCCCGATCCTGCGCGACACGTCCTCGCTGAGCTCGTCGGGATAGACGCCTCTGACGTCGTAGGCTTTGAAGATGCCGTCCAGGGTGCCGCTCACCTGCGGCATCCTAGTGCCCGCGTATGGGCACCGGGGAGGGGCCGTTACCGGCCGGGGTCATTGACGCGGCCGCAGCGCCGCTGCACTATCCATCAAGATGCCTCATCCGATGATCGTCGCTCCGGACACCGACTGGAGGGAGCGCGCCGCGTGCCTCCCGTACCCGTCCGTCCTCTTCTTCGGCGTCGACGATTCCGAGCCCCCGGCGGAGAAGCGCGCCCGCGAGGAGCGCGCCAAACGCGTCTGCGCGACCTGCGGCGTGCGCCAGGAATGCCTCGAGTACGCCATCGCCACCAAGGAGCAGTACGGGATCTGGGGAGGCATGACCGAGCTCGAGCGCAAGGCCTATCTGCGCGCTCGTTCGGCCCGGCGTTAACCGGCTCGGTATCGTGAGCCCGTGCCGGACACCCGCCCGGGCCCCCTGGAGCTGACGCTCAAGCTGCTCAACCGCGTCCGCCGGCGCGGACCGCTCGAGGTCGCCGCTTTGCTGGCGCAGCGCGTGCGCGACCACACGCGCTCCGACGACACTCTGGTGTTCCTCGTGCGCCCGACCGATGGACCGGCACCGCAGCGTCCGGGGCTCGTCGTCGGGCCCGCGACGCCGGCCGATGCCGCGGCCTACGCCGCCGCGATCGGCACCGACTCACCCTTCACCTTCAGGCGCCGGCTCGACGCCGGTGCGTGCTGCTTCCTGGTGCGCGAGGGCGAGCGCGTACTGCACGCGACCTGGGTGGCGACCGACGCCGCGTGGGTGCGGGAGCTGCAACGCTGGTTCGTGGTCCCGCCCGGGGACGCCTACGTCTACGAGTCCTACACGCGCCCCGAGGCACGCGGCCGCGGCCTCTACCCCTACGCCCTTGCCGGGATGGCCGCGATCCTCGGGGCCCGGGGCCGGGTGCGCTTGTGGGTCGGGGTCGAGGCAGACAACGCGCCGTCGCTGCGCGCCGTGACCAAAGCCGGATTCGAAGAGGCCTTCCGGATCGCCTACCACCGCCGCCTCGGCCGTCTGCACGTGGAGCGCCCCACCGGTCCGCTGGCGCAGGATGGAGAGCGGGCCCTGGTCCCCGGGCGGTGGCGGAGAGGGCCTGCGGGCGCCCGGGACTCGGACCGTCGTCCGGCAACAGGTGCCAGTTGAGGGGGTCGTGCCGGTTGCTGCCCCGGGGCGAAAGATGGCTCTTTGTCCGACGAGGCGCGGTCGCCGGTCTCCGTCAACCGGGACGCCCGCAGGCCCTCCCTCCGTCCGCCTCCATTATGGCTTGTATCGCTTCGGCGCGCCAGAGGGCAGATGCGCCCCGGCGTGCCGTCACTCGGTACGCCGGGGGCGAGGCGGAGGCTCGTGCTTGGAGGTCAGCTCGAGAGCCTCGTCGAGGGTGATCGGCTCGCCGCCGTGCTCCCACCACCGCTTTTCGCAGCGGCGGCACGAATAGAAGCGCAGCTCCTGCTCGTCCTCGAGATCGATGTGGATCCGGACGCAGTCCTCCCCCCCGCAGTGCGGGCAGCGCATGATAGCCCTCCCTCAGGCGCAGCCGGTGTCCCCTGTTGCCCGCTGCCGTCAGCATACGCACGGCGAGGACCCGGGCCCGGGTTTCAGCCCGGCGGCTCGACCCCCTCGGGGGCCTCGACCCCGATGTAGCGGGACCGCAGCCGGCCGCCCTCGCGCCAGTAGGCGTACCAGTAGGGCCCGTGGGGGCAGCTGCGGCACGACCGCTTGCCGCAACGCACCGTCTCGAGCCGGTAGGTCACGCGCCCCACTGGTTCGATCACGTGGCGCTCGGTGTGGGCATCGTCGCCCATGGCGAGCAGCAGCCCCCGCACGAACACCAGGACCCGCCGCAGCTCGTGCCGGTCGAGGGTGCGCAGGTGGCGGTAGACAGCGCGCCCCGGCTTCATCGCCAGGGCAGGATGAACAGCGGTGGGTGGATGCGCCGATCGAGCAACACCCAGCCCCTGGGGGGCCGCAGCCTTCCGGCACAGGCCGGGCACAGCACCCAGCGGTGAGGGCTGCGCGGCCCGGTGGGATCGTCGAGCCGGGCCGTGCGCCGTGCGTAGTCGTAGGAGAGCTCGGCCGCCCCGGGGCGGGAGCAGCCGGGCTTCGAGCACAGTTCCACCGCTCGAGCCTAGCCACCTCAGCTGCCTGGAGCGCGGTTTGTTAGCCGGACCATGAGGGTGGTTAGATATCCAGCAGAGCAGGCCGCAGCTGGCTGCTTCGGCGGGGTGACCACGATGGTTGCACCGGCCACCCTGCTCCGGCAGTGCAGGGCGGGACACTGTAAGGAGAGGGAAGGGGGATGTCATGGCCGAGGTTCCAGGTCCGGCCGAGCAGTTCGCGCCCAGGGAGCGGGTCATGCCTGCGATCGCCAACCCTGCGCCCCTCGGGCTCGCCGCCTTCGCACTGACCACGTTCGTGCTCAGCATGGTGAACGCCGGCGTATGGTCCGACGCGACCCTGCCGATGGTCGCCGCTCTGGCCGCAGCTTACGGGGGTCTGGCCCAGCTCCTGGCCGGCATGTGGGAGTTCCGCACCGGCAATACCTTCGGGGCGGTGGCGTTCTCGTCCTACGGCGCCTTCTGGATCTCGTTCTTCGTGCTCGTGATGTTCGCCCTGCCCCACATCCCGGCGAGCCAGGTCGACCCGGCGCTGGCGATCTACCTGTTTGCGTGGGGCATCTTCACGACCTACATGCTGATCGCATCACTGCGCACGAGCCTCGGGGTCGTGGTCGTGTTCCTACTGCTGGCAATCACCTACTGGCTGCTGGGGATCGGCGCGGCGCTGCCCAGCACCACCTGGACCCACATCGGCGGCTGGCTCGGCGTCGCCACCGCTGCGGCGGCCTGGTACGTGTCCTTCGCCGAGGTCACCAACGCCACCTGGGGCCGCACCGTTCTGCCGACCAAGCCACTGGGTACATGATGGATGGCGATGGGAAGAGCGCGACGGGCCGCGTGAGGATCCTGGCAGCCCACAGCGCACCGCTACTCAGGATCCAGCGGAGGGGGTGAAGAGCCTTGCCCGAGAGAGAGGTCGAGCAGCACATAGAGGCTCTTTTGCAGGAGCGGCGTACCTTCGAGCCGCCCGCCGAGTTCCGGGCACAGGCCAACGCGAGGGACGAGTCGATCTACGAGGAGGCGAACAAGGACCCGGTCGCCTGGTGGGCCGGTCAGGCCCGTGAACGACTGACATGGTTCAAGGAGTGGGACCGGGACTTCAACTGGGACCCGCCCCACTACCAGTGGTTCATCGGGGGCAAGCTCAACGCCTCCTACAACTGCCTCGACCGTCATCTCGACGAGCACGGCGACCGCATCGCGTACATCTGGGTACCCGAGCTCGACGGGGAGACCAAGCGCATCACCTACCGGCAGTTGCACGAGGATGTGTGTCGCTTCGCCAACGTCCTCAAAGGTCAGGGCATCGGCAAGGGCGACAAGGTCGGCATCTACATGGGCATGGTGCCCGAGCTGCCGGTGGCGATGCTCGCCTGCGCGCGGATCGGCGCCCCGCACGTCGTGGTCTTCGGCGGCTTCTCGGCCGACTCGCTACGCGAGCGGATGAACCAGGCCGGGTGCAAGGTCATGATCACGATGGACGGCGGCTACCGGCGGGGCAACACGATCCCGCTCAAGGCCAACGCCGACGAGGCGATGCAGGACACGCCCACGATCGAGCGTTGCATCGTCGTGCGCCGTACCGGCGACGACGTGCCGATGCAGCAGGGCCGCGACCTCTGGTACCACGAGCTGATGCAGGACGCTTCGGCGGACTGCGAGGCGGAGCCGATGGACGCCGAGGACATGCTCTACATGCTGCATTCCTCGGGCACCACCGGGAAGCCCAAGGGCGTGGTGCACACCACCGGCGGTTACCTCACCCAGGTGGCGAGCACGCACTACAACGTCTTCGATATCAAGCCCGACCGCGACATCTACTGGTGCGCGGCCGACATCGGCTGGGTGACGGGGCACTCCTACATCGTCTACGGACCCCTCACCAACGCCTGCACCTCGGTCCTGTACGAGGGGGCGCCCGACTACCCCGACAAGGACCGCTTCTGGACGATCGTCGAGGAGCACAAGGTCACGATCCTGTACACCGCCCCGACGACGATCCGCACCTTCATGAAGTGGGGCGTCGACTACCCCAAGAAGCACGACCTGTCGTCCCTGCGCCTGCTGGGCACGGTCGGCGAGCCGATCAACCCCGAGGCGTGGATCTGGTACCAGGAGTACATCGGAGGCGGCAGGACCCCGGTGGTCGACACGTGGTGGCAGACCGAGACCGGCGCCATCATGATCACGCCGTTGCCCGGCATCACCACGCTCAAGCCCGGCTCCGCTACCTTCCCCTACCCCGGGGTGATCGCCGACGTCGTCGACGACGCCGGCAACCCCGTGGGGCGCGGCAAGGCGGGCTACGTGGTCATCAAGCACCCGACGCCGGGCATGCTGCGCACCCTCTACGAGGCCGACGACCGCTACGTCGAGACCTACTGGTCGCGCTTCGGCGATCGCGTGTACTTCCCCGCGGACGGCTGCAAGCTCGACGAGGACGGTTACTTCTGGCTGCTGGGGCGGGTCGACGACGTCATGAACGTCTCGGGCCACCGCATCTCGACCTACGAGGTCGAGTCGGCCCTCGTCGACCACGAGAAGGTGGCGGAAGCGGCGGTGGTCGGAGCCCAGGACCCCGACACCGGTCAGGCGATCATCGCTTTCGTCACGCTCAAGGGCGGCAACGAGGGCACCGAGGAGCTGATCGCCGAGCTGCGGGAGCACGTGGCCAAGGTGATCGGCAAGCTGGCGAGGCCCAAGAGCATCATCTTCACCGACGAGCTGCCCAAGACCCGGTCCGGCAAGATCATGCGCCGCTTGCTCAAGGACGTGGCCGAGGGCCGTCAGCTCGGCGACGTCACGACCCTGCAGAACGCGGACGTCGTCGAGGAGATCCGCCAGAAGGCGACCCTGCGCGCCGGCGAGGAGTAAGCGCCGGCCCCGCGGGGGCCGGCCGTGCGTGTCAGGCCAGGTGCCGGCCGGTGC
>CADDZG010000097.1 GCA_902812355.1 Actinomycetota bacterium
CTTCTACGAGCGTAGTCGGCTCGGGTGTCTCGCCTGCGGCTCGGAGCCGACGAGCGGTCCGCAGGCTAGCGTGACTGGGTCTTTGACCCGCCCTCGCTCACGCGACTCGGGCCGGTCGCAGCCTCCTCATGACGGTGGGTCCCGGGGCGGAGGCTCACCCGGGCCACCGGTAGCGGATCTTAGGCCGCTACGGCAACAGGCTCGTTGGCCTTTATCGGGGTGGGCCGTTTAGCGTCTCTGCCCAAGACGGCTCGCTTCCCCTGCGTCGATCCGTGCGGGGTCGATACCAGTTCAGCCCCATGGTCGTGCAACGGAGACGAGCCCCGCTGCATTCCTGCCCTGTCAAGGAGCGTGGCCGATCGCGGCCGTCCTCAGACGATAACCCCGCGCCCCGGCCCCCGGAAGACGGCCCGGCGTCCGGCTGTGGCCCGGCCGGTCCGATCGCTCGTAATTGGAGCCGGAAGGGCACCCGGCCCGCGGCCCGCCCGGACGGTGCCTGGGGTGACCGCCCGGCACGGCCCTGCAAGAGGTGGGCCGGCGCGGCTGGGCGAAGATGGACCGGCCCGGCGGAGGTGCTCGACGCCCGCCGAACGCGCACCGATCCGACGCGGCCCGGCTACGAACGCCCGACCTCGCGCTTCGGGGGCCCCGGGAAGGGGCCCCCGACCGGCGCTTCTAGCCGAGCGGGCGACCGGACTCGAACCGGCGACCCTCACCTTGGCAAGGTGATGCTCTACCAACTGAGCCACGCCCGCGACGTTCGCGAGTCTACCGAACCCACCCGGCCCCCGGTAGCCGCCGCCGGGATCGATCACCGCCCGGTGGAGCCGAAGCCGCCCTCGCCCCGCTCGCTCGGGGGCAGCTCGTCGACCTCCTCGAGCTCCACGGTCGCCACCGGAGCGATAACCAGCTGCGCGACCTTCTCGCCGCGCGCGATCGTCAGCGGGCGAACCGGGTCGAGGTTGACGACCACGACACGGATCTCGCCACGGTAGCCGGCGTCGATCAGGCCCGGGGCGTTGACCAGGGCCAGGCCTTCCTTCAGCGCCCGGCCGGAGCGGGCGAGCACGAACCCGGCGTGACCTTCGGGCACCGCCACGGCGACGCCGGTGGGCACCGCCGCCCGCTCGCCCGGCTGCAGCGTGGTGTCGGCGGCCGCGTAGAGGTCGAGCCCGGCGTCGCCGGGGTGAGCGTAGGACGGCAGCGGCAGATAGGGATCGAGCCGCCGCAGCGCGACCCTCACGGGGCCTCCTCCTTGGGCGGCGAGCGCTTCTGCAGCAAGCCGAGCTCGCGCTCGAAGTCGGTCAGCTCCTGAAAGTCCTTGTAGACCGAGGCGAAGCGCAGGTAGGCGACCTCGTCGAGGTGGCGCAGACGCTCGAGCACCTCGATCCCGATCTCCGAGCTCGGCACCGGACGCAGAGACGACGCCCGCATCGCCTCCTCGACCTGTTCGGCGAGCGCATCGATCTCGCTCTGTGCCACCGGGCGGTTCTTGGTCGCCTGGCGGATCCCGGCGATCAGCTTTGCCCGGTCGAAGGGCTCCTCGCGGCCGCTGCGCTTGCGCACCAGCAGCGGCACCTCCTCGGCCCGTTCGAAGGTCGTGTAGCGGCGTCTGCAGCCGAGGCACTCCCGCCGCCGGCGGATCGAGCGGCCCTCCTCGGCAAGGCGTGAGTCGACGACCTTGTCGTCCAGGTTGCCGCAGTAGGGGCAGCGCACCTCAGCCCTCGGTGTCCCCGGTCATGGCGCCATGCTACGCGGCCCGTCCCCGCAGGCCCGGGCCGGTGCGGAGGGTCAGAGCCGGGATCCGCCTAGGAGCAGCCGCTGGTCGAGCCGCACGCGGGGCAGGCGAAGCACGACCCGGCCGGCTGCATCTGCACCCCGCAGGTCCCACAGAAGGGCAGGGAGCCGGTGTGAGCCTCCGCCACCGGACGCATCACGATGACCCCGTCACCGTGGCGTCCGTTGCCGCCGTTGCCACCTTGCTTGCCGCCCTCGCCGTCGCCGTTCTCGAGCCGGGCCTCGATCTCGCCCTGGCGCTCCCCGGCCGTACGGATACCGAGCGCGTGGCGCTCCTCGGGGTCGAGGTATTCGACCGCCAGCACCCGGAACACGTAATCGAGGATCGAGGTGGCGATGCGGAAGTCGGGGTCGTCGGTCATGCCCGAAGGCTCGAAGCGGGTGTTGACGAACTGCTTCACGTAGGCCGACAGGGGCACCCCGTACTGCAGGCCCATGGAGATCGAGATGGCGAAGGCATCCATGATGCCGGCCAGGGTCGAGCCCTGCTTGGCGACCTTGAGGAACATCTCACCCACGCTGCCGTCGGGGAACTCTCCGACGGTGAGATAACCCTCGGTATCGGCGACCTTGAACTTGATCGTCTTGGACGTGCGCTTCTTGGGCAGGCGCCGGCGCACCGGCTGCGGTTGATCGGTGGCGAGCCGCGCCGCGGGCCGGTCCTCCTTCTTGGTGGCCGACAGCGGCTGGCCGATCTTGCAGTTGTCCCGGTACAGGGCGAGTGCCTTGAGCCCGAGACGCCAACCCTCGATGTAGACGTTCTCGATGTCCTCGACGCTCACGTGCTCGGGCAGGTTGACGGTCTTGCTGATCGCCCCGCTGATGAACGGCTGGACCGCAGCCATCATCTTGATGTGGCCCATGTAGTGGATCGAACGCTCCCCCATCGCGGTGTCGAACACGCTCAGGTGCTCCTCCCGCAGATGCGGGGCCCCGATCACGTGGGAGTGCTCGTCGATGTAGGCGACGATGTCGTCGACCTGCTCCGGGGTGTAGCCGAGGTTGCGCAGGGCCATCGGCACGGTGCGGTTGACGATCGACATCGTGCCGCCGCCCACGAGCTTCTTGGTCTTCTTGAGCGCGAGATCGGGCTCGATCCCTGTGGTGTCACAGTCCATCAGCAGACCTATCGTTCCGGTGGGGGCCAGCACCGTGGCCTGAGCGTTGCGGAAGCCGTGACGTTCGCCGAGCTCGACGGCCTCGTCCCACGCGGCCCGCGCCGCAGCGACGAGATCGTCGGGCGCCAGCCCCTCGGGTATCTCGTAGGCCGCGCTGCGGTGCTTGCGCATCACCCGCAGGTGCGGATCGCGGTTGTCGGCGAACCCGTCGTAGGGTCCGACCCGGGACGCGATCTTGGCCGAGGTCGCGTAGCAGTGCCCGGTCATCAGGGCGCTGATCGCCGCAGCCCACGCCCGGCCCTCGTCGGAGTCGTAGGGCAGGCCCTTGGCCATCAGCAACGCGCCGAGGTTGGCGTAGCCCTGGCCGAGCTGGCGGAAGCGCCGGGAGTTCTCGGCGATCTTCTCGGTCGGGTAGGACGCGAATCCGACCGAGATCTCCTGCGCCAGGAACATCACCTCGACCGCGTGCTTGTAGCCCTCGATGTCGAAGCTGCCGTCGGGGTTCATGAACCTCATGAGGTTGATCGACGCGAGGTTGCACGCGCTGTTGTCGAGATGGACGTATTCCGAACACGGGTTCGACGCGTTGATGCGGCCCGAGTTGGGGCACGTGTGCCAGTCGTTGATCGTGGTGTCGTACTGCACCCCGGGGTCGGCGCACTCCCACGCGGCCTCGGCGATCTCGTGGAATAGCTCCCGGGCCCGGACCGTCTCCAGGGTCTCGCCCGTGGTGATGGCCTTGAGCTCCCAGTCACGGTCTTCGACCACCGCCTGCATGAAGGCGTCGGTCACGCGCACGGAGTTGTTGGCGTTCTGGTACTGGATCGAGTGGCCGTCCTTGCCGTCGAGATCCATGTCGAAGCCCGCCTCGCGCAAGGCGCGCGCCTTGCGCTCCTCCAGGGCCTTGCACCAGATGAAATCCCGGATGTCGGGGTGATCGACGTTGAGCACCACCATCTTGGCCGCACGCCGTGTGGCGCCACCGGACTTGATCGTGCCCGCCGACGCGTCGGCACCGCGCATGAACGACACCGGGCCCGAGGCGGTGCCGCCGGAACGGAGCTTCTCTTTGGAGGAGCGGATGCGCGACAGGTTGATGCCGGCGCCCGAGCCGTGCTTGAAGATGGTGCCCTCTTCCACGTACCAGTTGAGGATCGAGGACATCTCGTCCTCGACCGAGAGGATGAAGCAGGCCGCGACCTGCTCCTCGCCCTTGGGACGCCAGCCGACGTTGAACCACACCGGGGAGTTGAACGCCGCCTTCTGGGTCACCAGCAGGTGCTTGAGCTCGTCGCGGAAGGCGTCCGCCTCCTCGGCGTCGGCGAAGTAGCCGCGCGCCAGGCCCTCCTCGTGATAGCGGCCCACGACCCGGTCGATCATCTGCTTGACCGAGGTCTCCCGCTGCGGGGTGCCGAGCGAGCCGCGGAAGTACTTCTGGGCGGCGATGTTGGTGGCGTTCTGCGACCACGTCTTGGGGACCTCGACGCCGCGCTGCTCGAAGGCGACCTCGCCGGTGCGGTAGTTCGTTATCACCGCGTCGCGCAGCTCCCACTCGATCTGGTCGTAGGGATCGATGCCCGGCGTGGTGAAGTGGCGGCGGATCCTCAGTCCTCCGACCGTCTGCGCCTGTGCCGACGTCACTGCACGTCCCCCTTCCTCGGCCCCCTCATGGGGGCCTCGCTCGTCCCCATCTTGCCACAAGATGTGGGCTCGCCGGTAACCCTCGCCCCAACATCTTGCCGAATCACAAGGGCGAAACTACGCCTCTGGGACGCAGGATGCAAGTCATCCCGGGACGGCCGCCGCCGTCATTGCGGCAGGCGCAGCCTCTGGCCTGCCCGCACGGGCCCCGAGAGGTGGTTGAGGGCGACGAGCCTGTCCACGTACGCACGCGGATCTGCGCCCGGCGCCTCGAAGCGCTCGGCGACGTCCCATAGCGTCTCGCCCGGCGACACGGTGACCGAGCGCGGGGCACCGGTCCGGGAGGCGACGGAGGTCCCGCCCCACCACCCGTGCATCGCCACCACGACGACGGTGGCGGTCACCACCAGCGCGACGGCGAGCCTGAGCGCCCGGGCACGACGCCGCCGGGCCGCGCCACGTCGGCGCACGGCGGCGGTCGGGAAGCGGTAGACCACCGCACCGCTGCTGCGAACCGCGCCACCCGGGCCCCGCCCGAGCTCGTCCCGCCTGATCGCCATCGTCGTCCTCCTGTGCCGTGCATCCCGTCGGGAGCCCCGGTCCGGCCGTGCTCGCCAGGGCGAGGCTACGGACGGGGTGTGACGCTCGGATCACACGCCTGTGTTCCGTGGGAACACCTGTTCGCTACCCTACACGAACGTGTGTTCCCGTGCAAGGCCCGCGTATCCGGCCGGCAGCTGCTAGGGGACGGCTAGGCGGCCGCAGCAGCGAACGCACGTTCGTGCGCCGGGGACGTGCTCGAACACACGTTCTTGCCTCCGGCCCCCGACCGCCATATCATGGTCGAACACCAGTTCGGGCCGGGAAGGAGCCGTGGGCACGATGATCGACGAGCTGACCGAACGCCAGCACCGCATCCTCACCTTCATCGCCGAGTCGGTGGCCGAGCGTGGCTACCCGCCCTCGGTGCGCGAGATCTGCGAGCGCCAGGGCCTCGCCTCTCCCTCGACCGCCCACGCGCACCTGCGCGCCCTGCAGCGCAAGGGCTACATCCGGGTCGACCCGACCAAGCCGCGGGCGATCGAGGTGTTGTTCGATCCCGACACCGGCCTGCCGCGCGAGCGGCGCCCGGCCCGTTCGGTCCCGTTGCTCGGCCGCATCGCCGCCGGCGCGCCGATCCTCGCCGAGGAGAACGTCGAAGACGTCTACCCAATGCCGGCGGAGCTGGTCGGCGACGGCAACGTGTTCATGCTCGAGGTCTCGGGCGACTCGATGATCGATGCCGGCATCTTCGACGGCGACTACGTCATCGTGCGCCGGCAGCCGACCGCTCACTCCGGCGAGATCGTCGCCGCGTTGATCCCCAGCGACTACGACTCGACGCCCGAGGCCACGGTCAAGACGATCCGCCACCGCGGCTCGGCAGTGATGCTCGAGCCGGCCAACGAACGGATGCAGCCGTTCGAGGCACCCCCCGGCACCGAGATCCTCGGCAAGGTCGTGGCCGTCTTCCGCAAGCTCTAGAGCGTCTGCCGGACCCGAGGATCCCCGGGCCCCATGTGGTAACGCCAGCGCGAGCCGCGGCGGCACAAGCGTGCGCCGGTGACGTCCCGCCACGGGTCGATCCGTCCGGCGTCACCGCCGGCGCGTGCCCGTAGACCGGCCGGTCACCGCTGGGGGCCGCAGCCGATAACCCCGGCTGCCGCCCGGCGCATCAACGGGCGACGCTCAGGGCTCGCCCGGCGCGCCCTCGCCGCGCCCGTCGTGGCCCCCGGCATCCGAGGCGGCAAGGTAGCCGTCGAGGTCGGCGAGCGCCTCGCGCGGCACCCGGGCGACGATGTGGGTCCCCTCGGGGCGGTAGGCCTCCTCCAGCACCTCGCCGCGGTCGTGCACGCTCGCCACCACGTCGCCGCGGTCGAAGGGGATCTCTAGCGTCACCTGAACCTGCAGAGCGGCGAGCTCGCCGGCGAGGCGGTCGAGCAGCTCGTCGACCCCGCGCCCCGTGGTCGCCGACATCACCACTGCGCCCGGGAAGCGCCGTCGCAGCGCCTCCTCCTGCTCGGTCGTGAGCAGGTCCGCCTTGTTGAGGGCCAGCACCGTCTGCTTGCCGACAGCACCGATGTCGCGCAGCACCGACCCGACCGCGTCGACCTGGCGCTCGGGGTCACGTGAGGCGTCGACGACGTGCAGCAGCAACGCGGCGTCGACGACCTCCTCGAGCGTCGAGCGGAACGCCTCGACGAGCTGGTGCGGCAGCTTGTTGACGAAGCCGACGGTGTCGGTCAGCAGCGCGCTGCGGTGCCCCAGCGCGAGCCGGCGCGTGGTCGGGTCCAGCGTCGAGAACAGCCGATCCTGCACCAGCACCCTGGCATCGGTCAGCCGGCGCAGCAGGGTCGACTTCCCGGCGTTGGTGTAGCCGACGAGCGCGATCACCGGCAGCCCCGAGCGCACCCGGCGGGCGCGTTTGACCCGGCGCGTGCGTTCGAGGTCGGCAAGGTCGGCCCGCACCCGCTGGATCCGCCTCAGCACCGCCCGCCGCTCGGCCTCGAGCGCGGTCTCGCCCGGCCCCCGGGTGCCGATGCCGCCACCGAGGCGCGACAGCACGTCGCCCCAACCGCGCAGGCGGGGCAGGCGGTAGTTGAGCTGCGCCAGCTCGACCTGCAGCTTGCCCTCGGCGCTGCGTGCGTGCTGAGCGAAGATGTCGAGGATCAGCCCGGTGCGATCGATCACCTTGAGCGGGCGCTCGGCGAGCGGGTTGACCCCCGCCATGTCCTCGAGGTTGCGCCCCTGCGCGGGGGTGAGCTCGTCGTCGAAGATCAGCAGGTCGACGTCGAGCGCGGCCCCGGCCCTCACCACCTCCGCAACCTTGCCCCGCCCGATGTAGTAGGCGGGATCCGGCTCCGGGCGTCGCTGCACGAACCGCTCGACCGCATCGGCACCCGCGGTATCGGCGAGCGCCGCGAGCTCGTCGAGCGACCACTCGGCCTCTTCCACCGAGCAGCGGCCGAAGGCGGCACCGACGAGGATCGCCCGCTCGCGCTCGGGACGCGTGTCGTGCAACCTCAGTCGGCGACACCCCGCATGCGTTCGACCCCTTCCTCCAGGCGGGCATCGTCGAGCGTCAGCGAAAAGCGCACGAAACCCTCACCCGCGGCGCCGTAACCGGTCCCCGGGGCCACCACTATGCCGCAGCGCTCGAGCAGGAAGGTGGCGTAGGACTCCGACGTGTGGCCGCCGGGCACCGGTGCCCACACGTAGATCGAGCCGCGCGGCGGTTCCACGACCACGCCGAGGGACTTGAGCCCATCACACAACAGGTCGCGCCGCCGCCGGTAGTGCGCAACGGTCTCTTCGAGATGGTCCTGGGGGCCCTGCAGCGCGGCGATCCCGGCAACCTGCACCGCGTCGAAGATGCCCGAGTCGACGTTGGTCTTGAGTCGCTTGATCGCCTCGATCGCTTCCGGCGCCCCGGCGACCCAGCCGATCCGCCATCCCGTCATGTTGTAGGTCTTGGACAGCGAGTGGAACTCGACCGCGTGCTCGAGCGCGCCGGGCACCTGCAGCACGCTCGGCGCGACGTAGCCGTCGAAGGTGATCTCGGTGTAGGCCGCGTCGTGGCACAGCAGGATGTCGTGACGCGCGCACAGCTCGACGGCAGCGCGCAGGTGATCGAGGGTCACGGTTGCCGCCGTCGGGTTGTTGGGGTAGTTGAGCCACAGGACCTTGGCGCGCTCGAGCACCTCGGGTGCGAGGGCGTCGAGGTCGGGAAAGAAGCCGTTGTCGGCCCGCAGCGGCATCGCCACGACCTCGCCTCCGGCGAGGCGGGTGGCGGTCGGGTACACGGGATAAGAGGGGTCGGGCACGAGCGCGACGTCGCCGGGGTCGACGAAGGCCAGCGGCAGGTGGAAGATGCCCTCCTTGCTGCCCACGAGCGGCTGGATCGCGCCGTCGGGATCCAGGCTCACGCCGAAGCGGCGCTCGTAGAAGCCGGCGATCGCCTCGCGGAACGCCGGCATGCCCGTGTAGGAGGGGTAGCGGTGGGTGGCCGGGTCGCGTGCGGCTTGCACCAGCGCCTCGACCACGTGCGGCGGGGTCGGGAGGTCGGGGTCGCCGACCCCGAACGAGATGATGTCGACGCCGCGCGTCCTCGCGGCGGCGACCTTCCGGTCGAGCTCGGCGAAGAGATAGGGGGCGAGCTCGGCGATGCGCCGGGCGGTCCTCACCGGCCACCCTCCGCCGGGCGGGTGACGAGGCCCGAGAGGTCGATCTCGCCACTGAACACCTCCACCGCGGGGCCGGTCATGATCACGCGCCCGGGCGCCTGCAGGCTGCCGTCCCACGCGATCTCGAGCTCGCCGCCGGGCAGGGCGACGGTCACCCGCGGCGCGGCACCGGCGACGAGACGAGCCACGACCGCGGCCGCGCACGCCCCCGTGCCACACGCCAGGGTCTCGCCGGCCC
>CADDZG010000098.1 GCA_902812355.1 Actinomycetota bacterium
GCGCCAGTCGAAGATCTCGGCGAGACGGGAGCCCATGCGTGACATCTCCTTCCTGCGCTCATCGTCGGCGAGCGCCGCCCTCAGCGCCCCGGCGAGGGCCGCGGGATCGCCGGGCGGCACCATGCACGCGGCTCCCCCGGCGACCGACCGGAAGCCCGGCAGGTCCGAGCACACCACCGGCGCCCCGGCCGCCATGGCCTCGAGCAGCACGATGCCGAAGGACTCGCCCCCGAGGGCCGGCGCGCAGTAGATGTCGGCGGCGCGGTAGACGCCGGGCACGTCGGCGTCGGGGATCCGCCCCAGCCACCGCACCGGCACCCCGACGCGCCGGGCGAGGCGGCGGCAGTAGGACTCCTCGGGCCCCGACCCTGCCACGACCAGCGACACCCGCCCGGCCCCCAGCTGCGCCACCGCCCGGATCAGGACCTCGAGGCCCTTGCGTCGCTCGATGCGCGACAGGAACAGGATGGTGGGCCCCGGCCCCAGGTCGGCCGGCGCCGCGCTCGCGTAGCGGGCGTGGTCGACGCCGTTGGGGGTGAGCACGTAGTCGCCCGGGAAGTAGCGCGCCACCAGCTCGCGCGCCGCCTCGGACACCGTGGTGCGCACGGCCAGACGCTTGGCCGCGAGCTCCAGCACCGGCTTGAACGCGAGGTAGCCGACGCTGCCCTCGGCGGATGCGTGGAAGGTGCCCACCGCCGGGATGTCGGTGGACATCAGGGCGAGGAACGACAGGCTCGGGATCAGGGGCTCGTGGACGTGCAGGACCTGGGGGCCGAAGTCCTCCAGAGCCCGGTGCACGCGGGCCGCCGCGGTGGGCCCGAAGGACAGCGACGCCACCGACCCGTTGATCGGGATGCCGACCGCCCCACCCACGATCGTGACGCCGGGCTCGGCCAGGCCCTCGCGCCCGAGGGTAGTCGGAGCGAACACCTGCACCTCGTGGCCGCGCCGGCGCAGAGCTGCGGCGAGCGAGCGGATGTGGCTCTGCACACCTCCGACCCGGTCCCACGCGTAGGGACAGACGAGGCCGATCCTCACGTCAGCCCACCCCTTCCGGACGGGCCCACAGCGGCGTGAACACGTGCCACTCCTCGGGATGCGCGGCGATCAGGGTCTCCAAGCGCCGGGCGACCTCCTGGGTGAGGCGTGTGACTGCCTCGCGCCCCCTGGCCGGGGGAACGGGGATCGGTTCGGTCACCGTGCCGACCCACCCCCAGCGCCCGTCGGGCAACCGGCGGCTGTGCACCGCCGCCACCAGCAGGGGGGCCTGAGCCCTCAGGGCGACGGATGCGGCTCCTCCCGGCAGCGTGGTCGGCGCTCCGAAGAAGCTGACCTGCGGGCCGTCTCCCCTGAGGTCGCGGTCCCCGAGGATCGCCACCAGCGAGCCCGCCCGGCATTCCTCGACGAGCTTAGCCGTGATACCCCTCACCGCCGGGTAGATCACCATGCCCAGCGACTCCCGGTGGTCGACGAAGAAGCGATACAGGCGGCGCGGGCGCAGGACCTCGGCCACGGTCACCGGCCGGTAGCCCTCCGCCGCCATGTAGGCGCCAGCGGCGTCGTAGTTGCCGCAGTGTGGGATCGCCACCACCGCCCCCCGTCCCTGAGCGAGCGCGGCATCGAGGTGCTCCCGGCCCTCGAGCGTGAAGCGCTCCTGGAAGAAGGCGGCGCCGCGCCGAGCGTAGCGGAAGGTCTCGAGCCAGTAGCGGCCGTAGGACTCGTACGCCCCCACCACCAGTGCATGCAGGCGCGGCGACGTCGGCGGCAGCCCCGTGACGCGCTGGAGGTTGGCCGCGACCACCCGGGCCTGACGCCGGGTGAAGCGCAGCTTGACCCGGGCGGCCCAGTGGGTGAACCCGTAGGCGATCGGCTCTGGCAGCGACCGGGCGACGAGGTCGACCGCAAGGTAGAGGAAGAAGACGCTGCGGATCAACGGCCCCTCGCGGGCCGGGGGCGGCTCCAGCGCCCGGCGGGCCGCGGCCGACGGAGGGGACTCAGCCGACACGCGTCGTGTCGGTCTGGCGGTGGACGTGCACCACGCGCTGCACGAAGGTGACGGTGGACAGCACCGCCAGCAGCGTGACTACCACCGGCAGGACGTTGAGCACGAGGCCGGCGATCATCACGATGACCCGCTCGGCCCGCGCTGCGATGCCGACGTTGCACTCGAGCCCGAGGCCCTCGGCCCGGGCCTTGACGTAGGACACGAGGAAGGAGGCCACCATCGCCGCCAGCGCGACCCCGGCGACCCACTGCTGGCCGCTGTGGGGAGGATCGGGCCGCACGCCGTAGAGCCACGCCACCGGGACGAAGAACAGCGCGTCGGACAGCCGGTCGATCGTCGAGTCGAGCAGGGCCCCGAAGGTCGTGCGCAGGCCCCGCGCCTTGGCCACCGCGCCGTCGAAGGTGTCGGCAAAGGCCGCCGCGATCGCCACGCACCCGGCGATCACGAGGTGGCCGGCGACGATCAGGTAGGCGGCAGCGGCCTGTGCCACGAGCCCGAAGGCGGTGACCATGTTGGGCGTGACCCCGGCCCGCGCGAGCGTTCGCCCCACGGGGCCCATGAGGCGCTCCCAGCCCCGGCGCACCTTCTGGTCCAGCACGGCCGCATCCTAGTGCCCCGCCGCGCGCGGCATCCGGGAGCCCCTCGTCCGGCCGCGCGCGACCGGAATACGATGCCCATACTCGCATCTAGGTGACAAGGGGGAGTGGCGTGAAGACCTACCCGACCGAGAACATCCGCAACGTCGTCCTAGTCGGACACGGAGGGTCCGGGAAGACGTCGCTCGCCGAGGCCCTCCTGTACCGCTCCGGAGCGACGACCCGTATGGGCAAGGTCACCGAGGGCAACACCGTGACCGACTTCGACGAGGAAGAGATCCGCAAGGGCATCTCGGTGTCGACCGCGCTCGCTCCGATCGAGTGGGAGGGCACCAAGATCAACATCCTGGACACCCCGGGCTACGCCGACTTCGTCGGCGAGATGCGGGCGGCGATGCGGGTCGCCGACCTCGCGGTGTTCGTGGTCTCGGGTGTCGACGGCGTCGAGGTGCAGACCCAGGTAGCGTGGAACTACGCCGAGGAGCTGTCGCTGCCCCGGATGATCTTCATCAACAAGCTCGACCGTGAGAATTCGTCGTTCAGACGCACGCTCGAGCAGCTGCGCGACCTCTTCGGCAAGGGCTGCGCGCCGATCGCCCTGCCGCTCGGGCGGGAGCACGACTTCTCCGGGATCATCTCGGTGATCGATGCCGAGGCCTACTCCTACGACGACAAGGGTCACCGCAGCACCGTGCCGGTGCCCGACGAGCGCAGGGCCCGCCTCGAAGAGGTGCGCACGGACCTGCTCGACTCGGTCGCGGAGACCGACGACGAGCTGCTCGAGCGCTACCTCGAGGGCGGCGAGATCACCCGGGAGGAGATCATCCGGCAGCTGCACCAGGGGATCGACGACGCAACGGTGTTCCCCGTGCTGGTCGGTGCCGCGACGCGGCTGATCGGGGTCGACCGCCTGGCCGAGGTGATCGTGTCGGCCGGCCCCTCGCCGCTGGACCGCCCGGCGGTCGAGGGCGTCGATGGCGGCACCCGTCAGCCCAAGCCGGACGAGCCCCTGTGCGCCCTGATCTTCAAGACGATGTCCGATCCCTACGTCGGGCGGGTCAGCTTCTTCAGGGTCTATTCGGGCACGATGCGAGGCGACACCACGGTGCACAACGCCACCCAGCAGACCGACGAGCGCGTCGGGCACCTGTTCACGATGCGGGGCAAGACCCAGGACCCGGTCGAGGAGGTGCCGGCCGGCGACATCGGCGCGGTCGCCAAGCTCGCCCACGCGGCCACCGGAGACACCCTGTGCGACAAGGCCGCCTCGATCGTGCTGCCCGGCATCACCTCACCCGAACCGCTGCTGCCCAAGGCGATCGCGCCCAAGACCAAGGGCGACGAGGACAAGCTCATGATCGGGCTGCAGAAGCTGATCGAGGAGGACCCCTCGCTGGTGCTCGAGCGCAACGACGAGACCCACCAGCTGATCCTGTGGGGCATGGGTGATGCCCATCTCGACGTGGCGCTCGCCCGCCTCAAGCACAAGTCCGGGGTCGAGGTCGAGGAGGTGCCCTTCAAGGTCCCCTACCGCACCACCTTGCGGGGCAAGGGCGAGGGCCTGGGACGCCACGTCAAGCAGTCTGGCGGCCACGGCCAGTACGGCATTGCCAACATCCGGGCCGAACCGCTGCCGCGCGGGGAGGGCTTCGTGTTCGAGGACAAGATCTTCGGCGGGGCGATCCCCAACCAGTTCATCCCCTCGGTGGAGAAGGGCATTCGCGCTGCGATGGAGCAAGGCGGCGGCACCGGGTACCCGATGATCGACGTCAAGGTCGAGCTCTACGACGGCAAGTACCACTCGGTCGACTCCAGCGACTTCGCCTTCCAGATGGCCGGCTCGCTCGCCCTCAAGGACGTCATGGACAAGGCAGGGGTCACCCTGCTGGAGCCGATCTGGACCCTCGAGGTGCTCGTGCCCGAGTCCTTCACCGGCGACATCATGGGGGACCTGCAGAAGCGACGCGGGATCCCCGAAGGCATCGACACGGTCGGCGGCGGCCGCCAGATCATCCGGGCCAAGGTGCCCTTCGCCGAGATCACCACCTATGCGACCGACCTGCGCAGCATGACCGGGGGCCAGGGCACCTTCTCGTGGTCCTTCTCGCACTACCAGGAGGTCCCCCACGACCTCGCCCAGAAGATCCTCGAGGCCCGCAAGCAGGAGGAGGCACGCGCCTGACGCACGGCCCCGGCCCGGCGCGCGGCCCGGACTCCCGGCCGTCCCGGTGGTGTAGCCTGAGCCGGTGCCCGCCACGGGCACGGCGAAGGGGAGTATCCCCGAACGGGTCGTCGTCACTACGGCACTAGCCCGGCGGCCCGGCCCCATGGGGGCGGGAGAGACCTTCGGTCCGTTGCAGGAACGACCGGAGGTGAACGATGCACGTCGAACCCTGGGGTTGGGGCCTCTTCCTCGGCGTCCTGGCGCTGATGGCCGTCGTCGACTTCTTCGCCTTCGCCCGCAAGGACGAGAGCGTGAGTTTGCGCAAGGCGCTGGTGTGGACGGCGGCGTGGACCGTAATAGGGGTCGCCTTCGCCGCCGCGCTGGTGCCGTGGGGCGGTGCGACCGCGGCTACCGAGTACCTCGCCGGTTACCTGATCGAGCGCAGCCTGTCGATCGACAACGTCTTCGTCTTCGCGCTCGTGTTCGCCTACTTTGGGCTCGCGCGCGCCGACCAGGACCGCCCCCTGCTGCTCGGGATCCTCGGGGCCCTCGGGCTGCGGGCGGTGTTCATCGTCGTGGGGGCCGCGGCCCTCGATACCTTCCACGTGACGATCTACGTCTTTGGCGCTCTCCTGCTGTACGCGGCATGGCACATGATCCGGTCGGGCGAGACCGAGGTGCACCCCGAACGCAACCCGCTGGTGCGCCTGGTCGGCGGGAACCCCAAGGCCGCGGTGCTGGCCGCCCTCATGACCGCCGACCTCGTGTTCGCGATCGACTCGATCCCGGCGATCTTCGCCATCACCACCGACACCTTCATCGTGTTCGCGGCCAACGCCTTCTCGTTGCTCGGGATGCGCCCCCTGTACTTCGTCCTCGAGGGCGCCATGGACCGTTTCCCCTACCTGCGCTACGGGCTCGCCGCGGTGTTGGCCTTCGTGGGGGCAAAGATGCTGGCATCGGATGTCGTGCACATGCCGGTGTGGCTGTCGCTGGTGGCGATAATCGTGATCCTCGGCGTCTCGGTGGCGCCCACGATCGTGCGACGGCGAACCAGGCGGGAGCGTGCGGCGCGACGCGGAACCGTCACTTGATCATGTGGATCCCGGCGAGACAGCCGCGCCTCGCAGCGTCGCGGTCCGCGGACCCGGCGGTCATACGAGCGAAGTGGCGCGCGGCCCCGGCGGCGGTGGCGGGGCCCCCGTACTGAGCGGCCAGGCTCCTGGGGCTCTGGCCGTAGCACGACGCGAAGGCGAGGGCGAAGGCCCGCGGGTCGAGGGTCCCGCCGCGCCGGGCTGCGACGTAGATACCCACCCGGTAGCGACAGTGCATCTGCGCGACGTCGCAGCGGGGCGGATGGCCGAGCGTCTGGCGGCGGGTTACGTGGCCGGGGGGCGTGGCGGTGCACGCCGACAGCAGCAGCAGCAGCAGCACCGCCGCCACCATGCCGGCCGCGCGCGGTGCCCGGCTCAGTCGCCGCCCCCGCCCGAGGGATGCCCGAGACGGGCGAAGGCGGGCCCGAGCTTGGCGCGCGTCTGTTCGAGCATCTCGGGCAACACCTTGACCTCGCCCACCACCGGCATGAAGTTCGTGTCGCCGCCCCAGCGCGGCACGACATGCAGGTGGGCATGCCCCGGCACGCCGGCCCCCGCCACCCCTCCGAGGTTCATGCCGAGGTTGAAGCCCTCGCAGTGCAGCACGTCGCGACATATCTTGACCGCGGCCGCCGCCAGCTCCATCGTCTCCGCCCGTTCCTCTTCGCTCATATCGTCGAGCTCCCCGACGTGACGGTGGGGAGCGATCATCAGGTGGCCGGAGTTGTAGGGGAAAGCGTTGAGCACCACGAAGGTATGGGCGCCGTGGTGCAGCACGTTCGCGTCGTCCTCCCCCGAGGCGGCGTCGCATAGGAAGCAGCCCTCTTGCTTGCCGGCGAGGTCGATGTACTCACTGCGCCAGGGGCTCCACATCCGTTCCATCGCGCTTTTTCAACTCACCCGGCGGCACCGAGCTCGAGCGCGCGCGACGCGACCTCGTCGGCCAGAGCGGTAACGAAGGCATCGAGCGCGATCCCGCGCCGTTCCTTGCCGCCACGTGGACGCACCGCCACGGTCGACGTCGCCTCCTCGTCGTCCCCCACTACCACCACGTAGGGCACCTTGTGGAGCTGGTGAGTGCGGATCTTGGCCCCCAGAGTATTGGGGGAGTCGTCGACCTCGGCACGGCCTCCAGCGGCGGCGACGGCGTCTCGCACCGACAACGCATAGGCGACGTGGCGGTCGGCTATCGGCACCACCACCGCCTGAACCGGGGCGAGCCACGTCGGGAAGGCCCCGGCGAAATGCTCGAGCAGCACCCCTACCAGGCGCTCGACCGACCCGTACAGGGCGCGGTGGATCATCACCGGCCGTACCCGTTCGCCGTGCTCGTCGACGTAGGCGAGGTCGAAGCGATCGGGTTCCTGGAAGTCGACCTGGATCGTGGCCAGCTGCCAGTAGCGCCCGATCGCATCGCGTGCGTCGATATCGATCTTGGGCCCGTAGAAGGCCCCGTCGCCCTGGTCGACGCTGAAGTCGAGCCCGGCCTTCTCCAACGCCTGCGGGATCGCCCGCTCGGCCCGCTCCCACTGCTCCAGACTGCCGACGTAGTGCTCGGGGCGGGTCGAGAAGCGCACCCGGTCGGGGCCCAGGCCGAACGTGGAGTAGAGCGCGCGGAAGAAGTCGATCACCCCGACGAGCTCGTCGACCAGCTGGTCGGGACGGCAGAAGATATGGCTGTCGTCCTGGGTGAAGCCGCGCGCTCGCAGCAGCCCGTGCACCACGCCGGAGCGTTCGTAGCGGTACACAGTTCCGAGCTCGGACAGACGCACCGGCATCTCGCGGTAGGAGCGCGTGCGGCTTGAGAACACGAGGATGTGGAACGGGCAGTTCATGGGCTTGAGGAAGTACTCGCCGCCCTCCACCTCCATGGCCGGATACATCGCGTCGCGATACCAGCCGAGGTGCCCGCTCGTCTCCCACAGCGAAGCCTTGCCGATGTGTGGCGTGTACACCGGCTGGTAGCCGCGCTCCAGATGCATGTCGCGCGCCAAGTCCTCCAGCGTCTTGCGCACGATCGCGCCGCGCGGATGCCACACCGCAAGACCGGGGCCGACCTCGTCGGGCCAGGAGAAGAGGTCGAGCTCCCTGCCGAGCCGGCGGTGGTCGCGGCGCTGCGCCTCTTCGAGTCGGTGCAGGTATGAACGCAGGGCGTCCTTCGACTCCCACGCGGTGCCGTAGATCCGCTGCAGCATCGGCCGGCGCTCGTCGCCCCGCCAGTAGGCGCCGGCGCTGCGCAGAAGCTTGAACGCCTTGATGCGCGACGTACTCGGCACGTGGGGACCGCGGCACAGATCGACGAAGCGGACCTCGCCGTCCACGGTGTTGCGGTAGATCGAGATCACCTCACCCTCGGCCCCCTGTTGGTCGAGGGCGTCGGCCCCCTCGGCCACGCCGCGGATGATCTCGAGCTTGTAGGGCTGGTCGGCGAACATCTGCAGCGCCTCGTCGCGGCTCACCTCGGCACGCTCGAAGCGCTGGTTCTCGGCCACGATCGCCGCCATCTCGGCCTCGATGCGCTCGAGATCCTCGGGCGTGAACGGGCGGGGGACGTCGAAGTCGTAGTAGAAGCCGTCCTCGATCGGCGGCCCGATCGCGTACTTGGCTCCGGGGAACAGCCGCAGCACGGCCTGGGCGAGCACGTGCGCGGTGGAATGCCGCAGGATTTCGCGGCCGGCGTCGTCGGACGCGGTGAGGATCGTGACCTCTTCGTCCCGCGGGGGGACATGGGCGAGGTCACGCTGGCGTCCGCCCGAGACCAGTGCCACTGGGGCCGGAGCACCGGCGCGCCGGGCGAGCGCGAAGCCGTCGCTGGAGCCGTCGGCGGTCGCGGTCGTCACCATGCCCGCATGGTAGTGCCCCGGCACACGCGGGCCCGTGTCCCCGGGGTCCCCGAGTGCATCTTCGGGGATCCCGCACCGGAGCCCCCGACTCCGGCGAGGCACGACGAGGG
>CADDZG010000099.1 GCA_902812355.1 Actinomycetota bacterium
GCCCAGGACCGCACCTTCCACGGCCACGGCGTCGAGGGCGACGAGCAGAAGCTGCAGATTCAGCAGTACTTCCGGCTGGTCGACGCCGGCGTGTCCAAGCTGCTGGAAGCCGAGCGCGCACCGCTCGTGCTCGCGGCAGTGGACTACCTGCATCCCCTGTATGCGGAGGTGAGCAGCTACCGCTACCTGACGACCGAGGGCATCGTCGGCAACCACGACCGCACACCTCCCGCCGAGCTGCACCATGCCGCGTGGGCGATCGTCGAACCGCAGCTACGACGGGGGTTGGAGGCCGCGCTCGAGCGCTTCCACGAGCTCGAGGGCACCGGCAAGGCATCCTGCGACCTGTGGGACGTCGCCCAGGCCGCCTACGCCGGGCGGGTCGAGGTCCTCTTCCTGCGCAATGGTGACCAGGTATGGGGCACGATCGACCTCGAAGCCCGCGAGCTGCACGTCCACGAGCAGCCCGAGCAGGGCGACCGCGAGCTGCTCGACGCGCTGGCGCGCCAGGTGATCACCCACGCGGGCGACGTCTACGTCCTGGCACCGCAAGACATGCCCTGCGACGCACCGGCGGGAGCCGTCTACCGCTACTAGGCTGGCGCTGATGGCGTGGCTCGCCGCAAGGGGCTTGGGACGTCTGCTGCGGCTGCTCTTCCGGGTGATCCTCGTGCGCGGGCTGTTCCACGCGCTCGGGTTCTGGCCCGGGATCGGCATCCTCGTGGTCGTCGCCGCCGTGATCTGGGCCCTCGTGCGCCGCCGCGGCCGGCGTTCCCCCTGGTCCTGAGGGCGGGACCGTCCTCAGCCGCCGAGGAAGGACAGCCTCACGCGCCGCTGTGGGTTGTCACGATTGGTGTCCACGAGCACGATGCTCTGCCATGTGCCGAGCTGCGGCTCCCCGCCGAGCACCGGGATGGTCAGCGACGAGCCGAGGAACGCAGGAGCGAGATGATCGGCGCCGTGCCCCGGCGAGCCGTGGCGGTGGCGATAGCGGTGGTCGCGCGGCAGCAGGCGCTCGAGCGCGTCGGCGAGATCGGCTTCCGATCCGGAACCGGTCTCCATAAGCACCAGGCACGCGGTCGCATGCGGTACGAACACGTTGAGCAGGCCGTCGCCGGCATCGGCCACGAAAGCACTCACCGGCTCGGTGAGGTCGGCGAAGGTGCGCCCGGACATGTCCACCCGCAGGACCTCGGACCTCACCGGTGCCACCCCCCCATCGAGATCCGATCCACCACCCGAGCGCGGTGCCGCGGGCTCACCCCTGCCTCCTCCCGCCGGTACGCAGAACCCGCTGCTTGATCCGCTGCCACACGTAGCGCTCCTCGGCGTCGATCCCCAACCACGCCAGCAGGGCGACGTAGACGATACCGGCGAAGACGATCCCCGCGAGCCCCGGCACCAGAGCGGTCCCGAGCACCAACCGCCACACGCCCAGCAGCGCCGCGATGGCGGCCGACGCCCCCAGCGGCTTGAGGAACGAACGGCCGAAGGGCTGTACTCCGACCAGCACCTTGGCCTCCACCACGCGCGCCATGTTTATCAGCGCGGTGACCACCGCGTCGACGGCCGCCACCCCCAGCGCTCCGTAGGTCGGTGCCACCCACGCTCCGAGCACGATATAGAGCAGGACGGCCACCGCCGAATTGATGAAGTTGATCCCCGGCCGCCCGGTCATCGACAGCACGTAACCGGTCGGGCCGGTGCCGGTGTAAAAGGCATTGCCGGCCGCCAGAACGGCGATCACGGAAGCGGCGGCGATCCCCTTGGAGCCGGCGAAGATGTGCGCCAGCGGCTCGGGCATGGCGATCAGGACGGCGAACACGGGGAAAGAGAAGGTCGCCACCCAGCGGTTCACGGTCTTGAAGAGCGCATCCAGACGCGCGATCTCGCCCCGGTCGTAGAGGTCGGACACCACGGGGGCCCAGATATTGACGATGCCGCCGAGGAAGATGTTGCCGGGGGCTTGCAGCGACAGCGCGATGCCGAACAGCCCGGCCTGCACCGCCGTGCTGAAGTGCCCGAGGATCAGGATCGACAGCCCCAGCGTCTGGATCTGCAGCAGGTTGGAACCGGCCTGCGGCAAGGAGAAGGACAGCATCTTGGCGAGGCTGAAGCGCGGGCGCGCGGCACGCTCTTCCGGGGTGAAGATCCGCAAGTAGTACCACAGACCGACCGCGGCCCCGACGGCGGCGCTTGCGGCGAGGCTCGCGGTCGCGCCGGCGACGCCGAAACCGGCCGCCAGCAGGACGACACCGAACACGAACCGCGCGCCCGGCTGCACGATGTTTCCGGTCACCACCGAGGGCAGCATCGTCTTGTAGGACTGGGTGACGTAACGGAAGATCTGCATCAGGGAGAACAGGGGGATGTAGGCGGCGCCGAGCCTCAGGTAGTAGGCGACGTCGGCGACCCGCGTCACGTCGGCACCGTTGACGAAGAAGCGCGCCACCGGCACGGCCCACACGACGAGGACCGCGGTCACCGCCAGCGACAGCACCGCGGTGCACAGCACCCCGAGCCGTGCAGCTCCGCGCACCTGCTCGGGCCGGCCCTGCGCCCGGCCCTGCGCCATGAAACGCATCGTGGCGTAGTTGAAGCCGGCCAACCCCACCTGCGTCGCGAAGCCGAAGATGCGCAGCGCCACCTGATAGATGCCGAAGCCCGACAGAGCCAGGAGGTGAGCGGCAAAGGCGGTGAACAGGAACGACAGGCCCTTCTGGGAGAACTGGCCGGCGATCTGCAGCCCTCCCCCACGCGCCACGACACCGACGTCTCCGGCGAGCTCCGGCGACAGCCCCTCGTCCCCGAGCCGCTCCTCGCGATCGACCGTCGGATCCATCGGCCCCCTCACACCGAACCCTCGGCGCGCGCCCAGAAAGGCCACACCCTGCGGTCGAGGCGCGCCACCAGCCCGGCGAGCGCGAGGCCGACGATCAGCGAGCCGGTGAGTGTATAGATCGGCTCCACGAAGAGGTTGAGCACAACGCCATGCGCGGCTACGGCCACGACCGCCGCAGCCGCGCAGGTGCACAACACCGCCTCCGGCCCGTCACGCTCACGCGCCCCGGCGCGTGCGTGCAACCACGCCACCAGATACAGCAGCGCGATCAGCAAAAGCCCCGGGACCCCCAACCTGAACAGGTAGTTGAGGTAGGTCGAATGCGTCCCCGCCTGAGGCACATAGCGCAGGCCCACATGTGTGGCGCCGCTCGCGGTGCGCGGGCGCTCGGTGCCGTAACCGATCGCCAGCGTCTTGGGGTTGAGGAACGACAGGGTGTCGCGATAGAGGTTCGCGCGGGTCGAGGTGCTCGCCCCCTCACCGGCGCGGCCGGTCAGGGGGTTGACGCCGTAGTCGATGTAGAAGAACGCGGTGATGAAGGCGGCCGCGGCCGCGCATGCGACGATCGCCGCCACCTTGCGACCCTTGGAGAGCACGCCGTCGACTACGAGGTAGGCGACCCCGATCACGATCGCCGCCCACGCTCCCCGAGACAGCGAGAAAGCCGCACCGAACAGACACGACGCCGCGGCCGCCCAGCCCAGCGCGCGGCGTCTGCCGTTTCCGGTCCACGCCAGGAACAACGCGAACGGGAACAGTGCGGCGCACACGCCTGCGTAGGTCAGGGCGTTGCGGGCGATCGAACGCATGCGCGGGAGCGTGTTGGCCGGGGCGAGACCGACGTTGTCGAACGCCAGCGTGACCCCTCGGCGCGCGAGCTCGCGGCGGAAGGGGGCGGCCGAGCCCTCGAAGCGCACGATCAGCTGGTTGCCGAACGCCTGGAACTTGGGTTCGAACACCTGGAACGGGGGCAGGCTGTGGTGGTCCCGGGCGAAGCGATCCAGGCGCGCGCGCAGCTCGCCGGCTCCGGCCCTCGATGAACGGGCCCACTTGATCAACCCCACGTTGTTGGGGAACGTATCGAGGGCCGAGAGCTCGTTGCGCACCGTGGTGTCCTGCAGGTTCTGTACCGGCACGCCACCCCACTGCAGTACCACGACCACGGTCGTGGCGACCACGAACCCGCACAGCGCCGCCGCGAGGTCGCGCCGCGCCTCGAAGTCTCCGAGCGCGTCCACGACCGCCAGCACGGCCCCCGAGGCGACCGCCTGGATCAGGACCAGGAGCACGAAATGCGGCACGTCGGCGCGGGAGATCGCAAGCACGCCGACCACGGTCCAAGCAAGCAGCGCCACCGGCACCAGGATGAACAGGCCCCCGCGCGGCAGCCTGCGGGCAAGCACCAGACCGATCCCCCAGCGCAGCACCACCGCGCCCCACCCGAGCAGGACGATCAGGGGCACCATGTCGACGAGCCAGCCGGCGAAGCCCATCCACAGCGGCGATGCCAGCGCGTACGGCAGGGGCAGGGCGAAGGCGAGCACGCACGCCGCGGCGGCGAACAACCAGAAGCCCACGACCCCCGCCCCCACCGCCCACGTGGCCAGTCCTCCGGCGATCAGCACCGCAGCGCTGGCGTACAGCAGGCGGGCGGTGCGCGGGGGCACGTCGAGCCCGACGGCCGGGGCGGCACTGGGTCCCGAGGCGCTCTCAAGGCGTGCGCTGAGTGCGGAGGCGAGGCTCAAATCAGTGTCGGCTCGGTTTCATGTTGCGGGGCGAGGATGGCATGAACGCGCAACAGTCCCCCGATCACGCAGGCCGCCAGCACGGCGGACCAGATCAACGCCCCGGAGAAAGGGGCCCGCTCGATCGCCAACGAGAAGATGCCGACCAGGACGAGTAGAGCAGCGGCCAGCGCCGGGACCATGCCGAGTCCGAGAGCGGTGCCTCCCTCGGGCACCAAGGAACGGAACGCCAGCCACCCCGGCAGGGCGAGCAGCGCAAGGGCCCCGACGATCCGCAGGAGGTGCGGCCATCCGCTCCCGGTGGATCCGGGCAGCGTGCGCGGCAGCGGGACCGACGCCACCTTGGTGCCGTGCGAGTACCTGGTGAGGCCGCGGTCGTTCAGCACCCAGACGTCGCCCTTGCCCGGCGGAGGCACCCGGCCCGCGGCGACATCGGTGTTGGCTCCGGTGGCGTTGAAGGAATCGACGACCACGGTCACGGGGGGCCCGGAGCCTGCGGTGACATGCTGCACGCCGCGCAGGAGCGCGCGCGACAGCTTGTCGTAGGTCGGCTCGCCGCGCAGCGTCGGCCGCCCGGCGAGGTAGTTGCGCAACGAACCGAGGTACAGGTAACCCTGGTCGATCTGGCCGCGCGGCAACCCAAAACGGGACGTGTTGCCCGACAGCTTGGTGAACCCCCAGATCTTGAAGGTCGACTCATTGCTGTCGATCACGAACACGACCGGCCTGCCCGGCGGCACAGAAGCAGCCAGCTGCGACCGCAACAAGCCGAGCTCGCGTCGCTGGTCCACGGTGATCCACTGGTTGCCCGGGTTGATCCAGCCCGAGCTCACCAGCCCCGAGGTGAAGTTGGTGGCCAGCACGAAGACGACCGCCAGAACCCCGATCAGCGCCAGACGTCCGGCGCCGCCGAGCTCGACCGCGTCGAACAGGAAACGCAAGGCGAAGAAGGCGCCGAGCCCGACCAGAAGCGGTATCGCCAGCGTCGTGTTGAGGAAGCGGTAGTAGGGGTAGGTGAGCCCGATCACGAACCCGAACAGACCGACCAACGGCAGCAGCCAACCGAGCGACACGCGCGCGAGGTCGTCCTCGGCGCTGCGCCGGCCCATCGCCACCAGCGCCACCGCGGCGATCGCGAACAGCACCCCGTTGAGCACGGGGCGCATGGCCTCGAACCACTCCAGCGTGCGGTCGATGAAGAAGCCGCTTGAGTACGGAGGAGGAAGCGCAGCCTCGCTGAGCGAGGCACGCGGCCCCCAGATCCCGACCTTCCAGATCACGTAGGTCACAACGACCGCGGCCACCCCCACCACCAGCATCGGGAGATCGTCCCGTAGGGTGGCCGTGAGTCGGAAGCCGCGCAGCACGAACCTTCCCGCCGCGATGAAGAACAGCGTGAGGATGAAGAAGGCGAGCGTGGTCGGATGCGTCATCCCGGCGGCCAAAAGGAACACGAACAGAGCGATGCGGGCGGCCCACGAGTCCGACGACGGCCCGATGAACCAGATCGCCGCGGCCAGCAGCAGGAGGCACAGCAGGTTGTCCATGTAACCCACGTACGGTGGGGTCAGCAGCAACCCTGCGCTGCCGAGCGCGGTGGCGTGCCAGATCAGGGGATCGCGCCGCTGGCGGTAGGCGAAACCCGCGAGCAGAAGGGACGTGACCACGGGGACGCCGACCATGATGAAGACGGTCACGTTGATCAAGGAGATGTCCGCGATCTCACGCAGGAATGCTCCGATCACCGCGTTGGCGACCCGGTAGCCCCCTCCGAACATGTCGAACGCCCCGCGGATGTGCTGCAGGACCCCCGGCTTTTCGGACACCAGCGCTTCGATACGCCACGTGTAGTAGGCAGGGTCCTTGGTCGGCGCCACGCGCAGCGGATTGGCGATGAACGGCCAGCCGTAGATCCACAACAAGACCAGCGCCGTCAGCACGTAGGCAGCCGGATGCCCGAGGATCCGGCTTACCGTCGACGATCGTGCCAGCGCCCGGCCGCGTGCGCGTTCGCTCATCGACGTGGACACTTCCATCGGTGGAGGCATCCTAACCGTCACCCCCTCTTTGCGGAGCGGTGCGCGGGGCGCGTCCGGTCCCGGTGCAGACCGCGTCGCTCACCATCGCCGAGCACGCGGGGATGCGGAACGACGCGCTCAGGATGGCGCCTGCGGCCCCCGCAGGGGGCCCGGGAACAGCACGACGCGCGGGCGGGGGCAACTATCCGGTTCCGACCGCCACCGAGCGATCGCGTGCCAGCAGCCCTGCGGCGCGGTACCACGCCCACAGCAGCAGGAGCCCGGCGAGGAAGGCGGCCCCGCCCAGCGCCAGTAGGACGCCGACGTTGCCGGGAGTGAAGAAGATGTCCATCAGCCCTGCGGCGAGGACCCACGCGAGGTTGTAGGCGATGTCGTACAGGGAGAAGGCCCGCCCCCGGAAGTCGTCGCCCAGGGCCTCCTGCACCAGCGTGTCGAGCGAGATCTTGGCGAGGAAGAAGCCAAGGCCGAGTCCGAAGGTGAGCGCGGCGAGGGCGAAGCGGATCTGCAGGCTGCCGAGCACGGCCACCGCCAGGCCCCCGAGCGCAGCCGACCCCAGCACCAGCGATGCTGTCGTGGCGACCCTGGCCAGTAGGGCGCGCGCGCTGACGAAACCGAGGATAGCCCCGAGCGCCCCCGCGCCCCCGGTGACGACGGCAACTGTGAAGTCGCTGTTGCCGAGCAGCCTGCGTGCCTCGAGCCCCACTCCTACCAGGGCGAAGCTCCATATGAAGCGCAGCCAGAAATACGAGGTGATCGACGCGCCGGCCTTGGGCCGGCGGGACACCTCGAGAACCCCGTCGGCGATGCTGCGCGCCACCCGCGCCGCCTCGGCGAGGAAGCCGCGTCGCGGGCGCGGCTCACCGGCCCGCCGCACCAGCAGCGCGCTGAACGCACCGAGCGCGTAGACCGCCGCCCCGAGCAGCACGATCGGCGGCACGGACACGAAACCCTTGGCCACGAGGGCGACGCCGCCGCCCACGAGCTGGAACAGAGCGCCGCCGAGCTGCGATACCGCATTGGCCTCGACGAGGTTGGCCTCCCCGGCTGCAGCGGGGATCGCCGCCGCCTTGGTGGCGAGGATCACCCGGGTCGAGGTCAGCGTCAGCAGGAAGGCAACGTAGAGAGGAGCTCCGCCGAGGTGGTCGGGGCCGATCACGGCCACCGCGGCCACCACCACCGCCCGTAGGCCGTTGGCCCACAGCATCAGCAGCCGCCGGTCCCAGCGGTCTATCACCACCCCGGTGAAGGGGCTCACGATCGTGTAGGGGATGAAGATCAGCAGGGCGATGCGCAGGATGTCCTCGGGCGTGCGCGCCTCGTCGAGGTCGAAGCCCTTGCCGCCGCCGAACACGATCGATGCGGCGAGCGCCGACTGCACGATGCCGTCGCCCGCCTGCGCCAGGAACTGGGTGCTCATGAGGAAGCCGAAGTCTGGGCGCCTCACGAGCAGGGCCAGCCCCCTGCGCAGCATGTCCATGGCGGCCTACTCTACGGGCTCGTTCCCTGCACCCGCCGGACGTAGAGGCGTCCCTCCGGGTAGACGCCGGGCCCGGCCGCGGCGATGCGCCGGGGCGTGAGCGACTCGATGTAGTCGCCGGAGAACGCCCCGGCGAACAGACCCTCGTCGAGGCGCGCTCGGGGGACGTTTTCGGCCCCGGTGCACCGTCCGGACGTAGTCGGCCACCGTGTACGCACCGATGAAGCGGGCGATGTCGTCGGGGTCGACCCCGGCACGCGCCATGGCCCGGCGGCCGAGGTAGATGTCCACCGGGTGACCTTGGCCACGACGTCCGAGACGCGGCCCTCGAGATCCCGGTCAAGCTCGACGCTAAGGCGAGCGGCGACCGCGGGCTGCGGCGGTCGTGGCACGGCCCGTCCCCGCCGGGGCATCCTTATGTCTGCCGGCGACACCTCGTTTCTGCCGGCGACCGCCGCCGTGAGCGGCCAGACCATCGATGCAGGAGGTCCGATATGCCCGGAGCCGGGCCGGAAGCGAGGATGAACCCGCTGATACACCTGGGCGCCAAGCCCGACGGGCACGACAGCTCGGCCGTGGCCGATCTGCGGGTCACGGTGCTGCAGCCGACCGGCGAGCCCGTGGCTCGCACCGCGCGCCGGGTCGCGCCTCGACGGGCGTCGCCGCTGCGGGGGTGGCGGGGCC
>CADDZG010000100.1 GCA_902812355.1 Actinomycetota bacterium
CCCAGACGACGCGCGGGCGGGCGGGCTCCAAGAAGCGCCGGAGGAGGCGACGCTAGAGGTGGCTCGCACGAGCCCCGGCGCACCCAGCCCGGACGTCCCTCGGCCCGGGCGGGGGGCCGACCGGGGGGTTATGCTGCTGCGCTGCGGCCCCCGGGGGCGGATTCGGGCCGTTCGATCGGATCGTCAGGCCGACCACTTGGAGCTGTGATGCAGGCCCACGAGCGTCACGAAGCCAACCACGACTGGCTCAAGGACTACATCCGCGACATCCCCGATTTTCCCCAAAAGGGCGTGACCTTCAAAGACATCACGCCGCTGCTCGCCGACAAGAAGGCCTTCACCTACACGATCGATGCGATCGCGCATCACTTCGACCGCGACGAGATCGACAAGGTGCTGGGGATCGAGGCGCGCGGCTTCATCGTCGCCGCACCGCTCGCGTATCGCTTCACCGCGGGCCTGATCCCGGTGCGCAAGAAGGGCAAGCTGCCGTGGCAGATCGAATCCGAAGAGTACGAACTCGAGTACGGCACCGACCGGCTCGAGGTGCACAAGGATGCGATCTCACCCGGTGAGCGCATCCTCATCGTGGACGACGTGCTCGCCACCGGCGGGACGGCGCGGGCGACGGCCAAGCTCACCGAGCGGGTGGGGGGCAAGGTTGCGGGGATCGCCACGATCCTGGAGCTCGGCTTCCTCGGAGGCCGCTCGCGGCTCGAGGGCTACGAGACGTTCAGCCTGATCCGCTACTGAGCGCATGCCCGCGGCGGGCATCCCGCCCTTACGCGCGTCGCCGCACGTCTCGGAGCGATGCCGCCCCGTCCGGCTCGTCCGGAGGGTGTGGATCGCGGGGGGACGAAGCGGGACGTACGGGGCACCCCCCTTGCCGCGATCGGCCTCGGGCTGCAGTCTGCTGGCCATGACCGTGCGCGAGCGTCGTTCGTTGCGCTACATCCGCCTGGCGGCATGGTTCGCCGGTTTGCCGCCGGAGGTGGAGCAAGTCGACCTCACGGTGGATGACGTCGAGCGCTTGATCGAAGACAACCTGCCGGCGGCGGCCCGGTTCCCCTCGTGGTGGCGCAACGACGGCCGCCGGGCCCATGCCCGGGCGTGGCTGCTCGCCGGGTGGTCGGTGGCGGCCTACGATCCGCTCTCGGGCCGCATCTCGTTCGAGCGGCGCACCCCCCCGGCCACGAGCTGAGCCCGACACCTCCTCGATCGCTCTGCGCTCTCGCCCGCCGGCCCCGGGATCGTCGACTGCCGCCGGGTGGGCGCCGGTAGGATCTAGATGTGCTGAAGAAGGTGCGTGTACCTCGTTCCACCACCGTGCCCGGTCTGGAAGGGGTGCTGAAGGAGCTCCGGGCTCGCCGTCCGCGCGCCGACGTCAAGCTGGTCGAGCGCGCCTACGAGATGGCGGAGGCCGCCCACGGGGATCAGATGAGGCTGTCGGGCGATCCCTTCATCTCCCATCCGGTCGCGGTGGCGACGATCCTCGCCGAGCTCGGGATGGACGAGCGCACGGTAGCCGCCGGTCTGCTGCACGACGCGGTGGAGGACACCGCCCTGACCCTCGCCGAGGTCGAGGCCCAGATGGGCTACGAGGTCGCAGCGCTGATCGACGGCGTTACCAAGCTCGAGAAGATCCGCTTCCGCTCGCCCGAGCAGGGCCGGGCCGAGAACCTGCGCAAGATGATCGTGGCCACAGCCAACGACGTGCGCGTGCTGCTGATAAAGATCGCCGATAGGCTGCACAACATGCGCACCCTGGAGCCGCTGGCCCCCGAGAAACGCAAGCTGATCGCCCGGGAGACGTTGGAGATCTACGCTCCGCTGGCCCATCGCCTCGGGATGTACGCCATCAAATGGGAGCTCGAAGACCTCGCCTTCGCAACCTTGCACCCCAAGCGTTACGAGGAGATCGAGGCCCTCGTGCAGCAGCGCCAGCCCGAACGGGAGCGCATGCTCGACGAGGTCTGCGAGGAGATCCGGGCCAAGCTGCGAGAGGTCAAGATCAAGGCACAGATATCGGGACGCCCCAAGCATCTGTATTCGATTTACGAGAAGATCGTCGTCACCGGCAAGCAGTTCGACGAGATCTTCGACCTCGTGGGCATCCGGGTGGTGGTCGACACGGTCAAGGACTGCTATGCCGCCCTCGGTGCTCTGCACACGATGTATACGCCGGTGCCCGGCCGGTTCAAGGACTACATCGCGATGCCCAAGTTCAACATGTATCAGTCGCTGCACACGACCGTGATGCGGGCCGGCCGGCCGGTCGAAATTCAGATCCGCACGCACGCGATGCACCGTGCCGCCGAGTTCGGCATCGCCGCGCACTGGCTCTACAAGGAGCAGCGCAAAGGCAAGGTATCCGAGGAAGAGATCGCGTGGCTGCGGCGGATGATGGACTGGCAGCGTGAGTCCGAGGATCCGCGCGAGTTCATGGAGTCGCTGCGCACCGATCTCTACTCCGATGAGATCTTCGTTTTCACCCCCAAGGGCGACGTCATCTCGCTGCCGCGCGGGGCATGTCCGATCGACTTTGCTTACGCGATCCACACCGAGGTCGGACACGCGACCGTGGGGGCCCGGGTCAACGGTCGCCTCGTGGCGTTGAGCCAGGAGCTGAACTCCGGCGACTCGGTCGAGATCATCACCGCCAAAGGACCCTCCGCACCGTCGCGTGACTGGCTCCAGGTGGTCAAGACGCCGCGCGCGCGCAACAAGATCCGCCAGTGGTTCGCCCGGGAACGCAGAGAGGATGCCCACACCCAGGGCCGCGAGATGCTGCACGCGGCCTTGCGCAAGCAAGGCCTGCCGATCGAGCGCGTCGGCCGCGACGGGTACCTCGAGAAGGTCGCGCAAGAGCTCAGCTTCCCCGACCTCGATGCCATGTACGTGGCGATAGGGGAGGGGCACGTGTCCACCCAGTCGGTGAGCACACGCCTGCTGCGCCTGCTCGAGCCCGAAGAGCAGGTCCAGGACGAGGGCGACGAGCTCGTCCAGCGGCCGCTGCCCCGGCGGCGCGCCAAGCCCCGCGGCAAGGGGGTGATCGTCGAAGGCTTCGACGATCTCCTCGTGCGGCTGGCTCGCTGCTGCACCCCGGTCCCCGGCGACCCCATCGTCGGCTTCCTCACCCGGGGCCGCGGGGTATCGGTGCATCGGAAGGATTGCCCCAACGCGCGCATGCTGCGTGAGCACGACCCGGGGCGCATGATCGAGGTGTGGTGGGACCAGCGCCAACAGGGGACCTTCGTCGCCGCCATCCAGGTGGACGCGCTGGATCGCCGCAAGCTCCTGCGCGACGTGTCGTCGGTGATCTCCGATCAGGGGGTGCACATCCTGACGTCCTCGACCCGGGTGGGCCGGGACGGCATCGCCACCCTGAGCTTCAGCTTCGAGCTCGCAGATCCGAGCCACCTCGAGCACGTGATCCAGGCGGTGCGGCGGGTCGACTCGGTGTTCGACGCCTACCGCACCGTGCCGCAGGCCTGAACCACCGCGTGCGCGACTTCCGTGAGCGCTCGTAGGACCCGGCCGGTCGCGTGCGCCACTCTGCTGGCGGCGATCCTGCTCGGGGCGTGCCGCCACAGCGTGTCGCTGCCGGACGCCGCACCGACGGCCGACCGCTTCTTCGCCGCTCTCGGCCAGCGCGATGCCGGCGCGCTGGCCGACATGCTCGTCCCCTCCGAGCGCACCCGCTGGAGCGCCCCGCGGCTACGGCACCTGCTCCACGCCCTCGTGCTCGAGGGCTCGCTGCTTGACGTGAAGGCGCAACGTGACGGCCCCCCTCAACAGGCCCACACCATGCCCGAGCCGACCCCCAGCCGGGCCCCGACCGCCACGGTCCCCTACGCGATCACCTACCGTTCGCGCGCCGCGGCACGGCCGGCGACCCTGCACGGCCGGCTGGCTCTGCGCTTCGACGCCCGCCGCAAGCGCTGGTGGGTGCGCTTTGGCCGCAACGTCCTGTTCCCCGGCATGCCCGACGCGTGGGGCCTCGACGCGAGCTTCCGGTGGCCGCGGCGGGGCCGCATCCTCGACCGTCACGGGCGGGTGCTGGCCGCCGGGTCGGGCGATCATCGCCACTATCCGTTCGGGTCCCTCGCCGGGTCGACGATCGGCACCATGGCACCGGTCACGCGCGCGACCCTGCGCGACCACCCCGAGCACGACGTCGGAGACCTCGTCGGGGGCAGCGGGCTTGAGGCGGGGCTCGAGCCCATGCTCGCCGGCAAGCCGGCGGGCCGGCTCGAGGTCGTGGCGCGCTCGGGGCGGGTGTTGAGGGTGCTCGGACGGCGCCATGCGCACCCCGGACGGGACGAGCGTACGACCCTGGACGTGGGGATCGAGCGGGTTGCGACCGAGGCGATGGGCTCGCAGCCGGGCGCCGCGGTGGTGCTGGATCCGCACACCGGTGCGATCCTCGCGGCGGTCGCGTCGTCGCCGATAGACCCCAACGACTACGTCGGCGTGCCTGGAGTGAAGCCCTTCAACCGGGCCTTCGCGGGGCTGTATCCGCCGGGCTCGTCGTTCAAGGTCGTGACCTCGACCGCTGCCCTCGATACCGGGGTGGTGACGCCGCGCACGATGCTCACCGGGCCGGTCGACTTCCGCGGTGTGCGCAACTTCCACAACGAGCATTTCGCGCACCTGACCTTCGCCCAGGCCCTGGAGTTCAGCGTCAACACCGCCTTCGCCCAGGTCGCGCTCAAGCTCGGGGGCAAGCGCTTCTACCATTACGCCCAACTCTTCGGTTTCAACCACCCCGAGCACCTACCGGTCGAGACGGCGACTTCGTCGTTCCCGCGTATCACCAACGACTACGAGCTGATGTACAGCGCCTTCGGTCAGGCGGCCGTGGTCGCCACCCCGCTCGAGATGGCGACCGTCATCGCCACGGTGGCCGACCACGGCGTGCGCGTGGACCCCCGCCTGGTCGAGTCGGTTCGGCCGCGCGGCCACCGGGTGATGAAGCGCAGCACAGCAGGGACCCTCACGCGCCTGCTGGAGCTCGTCGTGAGGGGCGGTACCGGCACCGCGGCGCAGATCCCAGGAGTGACGGTGGCGGGCAAGACCGGCACCGCCGAGGTCGACACCCCCCAGGGGCGCAAGGACCATGCCTGGTTCATCGCCTTCGCTCCGGCCCGGCACCCGAAGCTCGCGGTGTCGGTGGTGGTCGAGTACGGGGGGGTCGGAGGCGAGGTTGCCGCTCCGATAGCCAGAAACATCCTCGAGCGGGCCCTGCCTTTGGCCGGGGGCCGGGGATGAGGGCGGTGGTGCAGCGGGTGGTCCGGGCCCGCGTCACGTCCGATGGGGAAGAGGTAGGAGCGATCGGTGAGGGCCTGGTCGTGCTCGTGGGCGTGGCGCGCGACGACGATGACGCCGCCGCCCGCTGGCTCGCCGACAAGATCGCCAACCTGCGGATCTTCCGGGACGAGCGAGGGGACATGAACCTGTCGCTTATGGACGTCGGCGGTGAGGCCCTCGTGGTGTCGCAGTTCACCCTTTACGGGGATGCCCGCAAGGGGCGCCGGCCCTCGTTCATCCGGGCCGCGGCGGGCCCCGAGGCAGAGCGCCTCTACGAGGCCGTGGCCGCCGGCTTGAGGGCAGCCGGAGTGTCCGTCGAGACGGGCCGCTTCGGGGCCATGATGCTCGTCGAGCTGATCAACGACGGCCCGGTGACGATCCTGCTCGACTCCGACAAAGGCTTCTGAAGAGCACATCTTTGGATTAGTCGCGAAGCTGCGCTATTCTCCGTCGGGCTCTAAAGGAAGCGACATCATGTCGGCCGATCTTGAGGGGGGCTGAGACATGACGACCTCAGCGGTATCGGCACGGAGGCCGAGCGACGTCGGTCTGCGCCGAGAGATGGGCTTCATCGGCGCGGCGTGGTCGTCGGAGACCTCGATCATCGGTTCCGGATGGCTCTTCGGTGCTCTGTTCGCGGCCCAGGCGGCGGGCACGGCCGCCGTGGTCGGGTGGGTGATCGCCGGCGTCATCATCGTGATCCTCGCCCTCGTGCACGCGGAGCTCGGCGCGATGTACCCACTCGCCGGGGGTACTGCCAGGTTCCCCCACTTCGCCTTCGGCAGCGTGGCCGGCGCCTCGTTCGGGTTCTTCTCGTGGCTGCAGGCGGTCACCGTGACCCCGATCGAGTGCTATGCGGTCCTCCAGTACCTCTCCTACTACTGGCACGGGATCTACAACGCCAATACGGAGACCGTGACGGGACTCGGCTTCATCCTCACGATCGTCCTGATGGCCATCTTCACCGCGATCAACTTCCTCGCCATGCGGACCTTTTCGCGGGTTAATAGCGGGATCACGTGGTGGAAGATCGCCGTGCCCGTGTTCGCGATCATCGTGCTGTTCACCCAGTTCCACACGTCCAACGTCGACGTCGGCGGGTTCATGCCGTACGGGATCCAGGCGTTGTTCGGGGCGATCCCGTCGGCCGGCATCGTCTTCGCCTATCTGGGCTTCGAGCAGGCCGACCAGCTTGCAGGCGAGATCAAGGACCCGCAGCGCAACCTGCCGAGGGCGATCATCACCGCGGTGCTTCTGGGGACGCTGATCTACATCTTGCTGCAGATCGTGTTCATCGGCGCCCTGCCCCCGAGCCAGTTGGTTCACGGCTTCGCCAAGATCAGCAACAAGGAGATACTCACCGGCCCGTTCGCCGGTGTCGCAGCTCTGACGGGGCTGGCGTGGCTGGCTGCGTTGCTCCGGGTCGATGCCGTGATCTCACCCTCGGGCACGGGATTGATCTACATGACCTCGACCTCGCGGGTCGGTTACGGGCTCGCCCGCAACCGCTACTTCCCGCAGATCTTCGCCAAGGTCGACTCCCGCGGCGTCCCGTGGGTGAGCCTCATCCTCGCGTTTCTGTTGGGTCTCGTGTTCCTGTTGCCGTTCCCGAGCTGGCACTCGCTGGTGGGCCTGGTGACGTCGGCCTCCGTGCTGATGTATGCCGGAGCGCCGCTGTCGCTCGGGGCGTTCCGCAGGCAGGTTCCCGACGCCGAGCGTCCTTATCGCCTGCCGGCGGCCGACGTGCTGGCCCCGCTCGCCTTCATCTTCGCCAACCTCATCATCTACTGGTCGGGCTTCGAGGTCGTGTGGAAGCTCGGCGTGGCCCTGGTGATCGGCTACGTGCTGATCGGAATCTTCATGGCGATGGACAAGGAGCGGCCTCCGCTCAACTGGCGCGCCGCACAATGGCTGCCGGTGTACCTGATCGGCATGGGGATCATCTCGTGGCAGGGCCAGTACAGCGGAGGGGCCGTCAAGCCCCCTGTCAACACCGGCAACATCCCCTTCTGGTGGGACATGCTCGTGGTGGCGGTGTTCAGCCTGATCATCTACTACTGGGCCCGCGCGGTGCGGCTCCCGCGTGAGCAGATGCAGGAGCTCGTCGCTCGCCAGGCGGGAACCGAGATGGAGCCTCCGGCAGAGAGAGAGGTCGCATAGGGCCTTCCACCGTCGCCGGCGGCGCGGGAAGATGCGGCCATGGGAACACTGGTCTCTTTCCACGCGCACCCCGACGATGAGGCGATCGCCACCGGAGGCACGCTGGCTCGTGCGGCCGCCGAAGGACACCGCACCGTCGTGGTCTTCGCCACGCGGGGAGAGCACGGTGAGGTGCCCGAAGGTTTCCTGGCGCCGGGCGAGGAGCTGTGGCGGCGCCGGGAGATGGAGGTCGATGCCGCCGCACGCGCCCTGAAGGTCCAGCGGGTCGAGTACCTCGGTTACGTGGACTCGGGGATGATGGGCACCGCGACCAACGACGCGCCCGGCTCTTTCTGGCGGGCCGACGTGCAGGAAGCGTCTGAGAGGCTCGCTTTGTTGCTGGAAGAGGAGTCCGCCGACGTCCTGACCGTCTACGACCCGGACGGGAGCTACGGGCATCCCGATCACATCCAGGTGCACCGCGTCGGCGTGCGCGCCGCGGAGCGGGCCGGAACGGCGCGCGTGTACGAGTCGACGTTCGACAGGGGCAGGGTGCTGGAGCTGCTGTCGCTGGCTCGCGCCGGCGGTCTGCTGGAACGGCTGCGGGGCGCCGGATACCCCGACGAGGAAGAGATCGCGACGCTCGGGCTGCCGTCGGAGGAGATCACGACCCGGGTGGACGTGACCGGGTACCTGGATCAGAAGCGGGCCGCCATGATGGCTCATGCCAGCCAGATCAGCGAAAGCTCGTTCTTCCTCGCCCTGCCGGCCGAGTGGTGGCGGATCGTATGGGGTGAGGAGTCGTACCGCCGCCGGGGGGCCGAACCCGGCACCTCCGAGACCTGGCTCTTCTGATCGGGAGCCTTGCGCTCCGGTCCGGCCGGGTCTTGGTGGTCGGGCTGGTTGGAGGCCGGGGATCCTCTCGGCCACGGGCATCGCCGCAGATCACGCTTCGGGCCGGCGATGTCCGCCCCGGGGGCCGAGGTCGAGGCGATCGCGATGTCGGGATCCGTCGCTCGTCTCACCTGCCCGGCGCTCGTGAGCCGGTATCCCTCGCTCCTCAACATGGGCTTGGCACCCGCCCGGGCCGGGACCCCTCGTTGGTCACAGCGGCCGGCGTTCGTGAAGCCCGACATCGGCGGTCGGTCAACGATGGGCTTGGCACCCGCCAGGGCCGGGACCCGTCGCTCGCCCCGCAGGGCCCGGTGCGCGTAAGCCTCGATCTGTTGTCTTCGCCACACCCCGGGCCCCGTGACTGGTGCATACTGCGGGTTGCTGGGCGGAGGGTTGCCGTGCCCGGCCGGCCGCTGCCC